>CALXLN010000046.1 GCA_944389215.1 uncultured Opitutales bacterium | reverse complement strand
TCCATATGGACCTAACCCCCAAAGGAGATTCCGAAGGAACCTTGGTAAATGCCGGATCCCCTCTTTGCATAGAGATCTGGAATCTTGTGTTTATGCAGTTCAACGCCGAACCCGACGGCTCTTTTGTTCCGTTAAAGAACAAAAATATAGATACGGGAATGGGATTTGAGCGCGTCGCCGGCATAATGGCTACGACAAAAAATTTTACCGATTTCTCACAACTATCCTCAAACTACAACAGCGACCTTTTTACCGACATATTTAAATACATATCGAATATGTCCGGCAAAACCTATATGGGAACCCTTCCCCGCGACCCGCGGGACATGTCGTCGCAGGAACTTACCGACTGCGTATTCCGAGTGCTCGCCGACCACATACGCACCCTCACTTTCTCAATAGCCGACGGAATAATTCCCGGCAACGACGGCAGAGAATACGTCCTGCGCAGAATATTGCGCCGCGCAGTAATGTACGGAAAGCGACTGGGACTAGAACGCGGTTTTTTCACAAAGCTAGCCGATCCCGTCATAACAAAAATGTCTCCAGTTTTCCCTGAACTTCTCGAACAGCGCAAAATGATTGTAAAGACAATCGAAAACGAGGAAAACAGCTTTGCAAAAACAATCGACCGCGGTCTGCAGCTTCTGGACAATATCACCGTTACCGAAGGGAAAATTTCCGGAGAGCAGGCCTTTATACTTTACGACACGTACGGGTTCCCGCTCGACTTAACCCAACTCATAGCCCGCGAGCGCAATATGCCCGTGGACGTCGAAGGGTTTGAAACTGCAATGGAGCGCCAGCGCAAACTTTCGCGCGAGGCTCAAAAGAAGGAAATAATTGTAGTTTCCGACGCGAGCGAAGTTGAAAACGCAACTCAGTTTGTAGGCTACGACAAGGAAAATCTCACTGACTTTAAAACAAAGCTCACCGCAATAATGGACGGGGATGAAAAGTTCGACTTTCTCATATTCCCGCAAACTTCTTTCTATGCCGAAAAGGGCGGGCAAGTCGGCGACACTGGATTTGTGGAGCTCAGCGACGGCATAGCGCACGAAATATTCGACACCCAAATCGACAAGGCCGGACACATACTGCACAAAGTTCGCAAAGGCGCGTTTAAAAAGAACGCCGTAGGTTCGGAAGTCTCGATATCCGTAGATTCGTACCGCCGCAGGGCAATCCAGCGCCACCATACCGCAACCCATATTCTGCACTGGGCATTGCGCCAAGTCTTGGGAACGCACGTCAAACAAAAGGGCTCCTATGTTGACCCGGAACGCTTGCGTTTCGACTTCCACCACTACGAAGCCCCTTCCAGGGAACAACTCAAAGAGGTGGAAACTTTAGCAAACAAAAAAATTCTTGAAAACGCCAAAATCACCTGGCGCGAACTTCCATTCCGCGAAGTTCCCAAAAGCTGCATGGCGCTGTTCGAAGAAAAATACGGGGCTGTCGTAAGAATCGTCGAAATGGGTTCGTTCAGCCAAGAGCTTTGCGGCGGCACGCACGCCTCGGCGACAGGCGAACTTGGCCTCATAAAAATTTTGAGCGAAGGCGCGATATCCGCGGGCACCCGCAGAATAGAGGCGGTTGCAGGAATGGCGGCTCTCGAATCGGTCGAAGAAATGCAAAAGAATCTGGCTGGAATATCTCAAAAGCTTTCATGCAAATCCGAAGACGCCAACGAACGCCTCGAAAAACTAATCGCCGCAAAGAACGAGCTTGAAAAGGAAATAAAAGCCCACCGCAAAGCGAGCGCAGGCAAGCTCGTCGAGGAAATCGCCGCAAAGGCTATATTGAAAGACGGAAAAATTCCGTTCATGGCAGAGATAGTTGAAGTCGAAAACCCTGGGCTTATGCGCGAACTCGCGGTAAAGCTGGACAAGCAGCGCGGCGGAGGAGCCGTAGTGCTCGGCGCAAAATTCGGCGAAAAGGCCACGATACTTGCGTTGTGCTCTAAAGAAGCCATAGACGCGGGAATAAAGGCCGGAGACATTGTAAGGGAAATCGCCGCTAAAATAGGCGGCAAAGGCGGCGGCAAACCTGATTTCGCTCAGGGCGGCGGTTCATCCGAAAACCTTTCGGCGGTCTTTGAAGAATATAAAAAGGCGATTTCGTAAAATCGCGCCCAACCTGCCCCCATAACGCAGATTCTAGAAAATAAAAAGATGTATTTAAAACAGGTAACAATTAACGGATTCAAAAGCTTTGCCGACAAGACGGAACTGCCGTTGACGCCGGGAATAACCTGTATTGTAGGGCCGAACGGATGCGGCAAAAGCAATATTGTAGACGCAATCCGCTGGGTTTTGGGCGAACAAAGCGCAAAAGCTTTGCGCGGCGGAAAGATGCAGGACGTTATATTCCAAGGGACCGAAACCAGAAAACCGCTTCAGTTTTGCGACGTTTCCCTGCTCTTTACAGACTGCGAAAAACAGCTTAAATTCAACGAAGTAGAGATAACCCGCAAAGTTTACCGCGACGGCGGCAGCGATTATTTTATAAACGGGAAATCCGCCAGGCTAAAAGACATTCAAAATCTTTTTATGGATACCGGCGTCGGACGTGTCTCCTACTCGTTTATGGTTCAGGGGCAGATAGACCAAATACTCTCCTCAAATCCAGGTGAACGGCGAACCATTTTCGAAGAGGCTGCCGGCATAACAAAATATAAAACCCAACGCCGCGAAGCCCTAAATAAACTTGCCCTCGTAGAACAAAATCTGGCGCGGGCCACCGATAGAATAGAGGAAATCAGCAGGCAAATCGGCACTCTGAAACGCCAAGCGAGCAAAGCGCTGCGCTATAAAAGGCTGAGTTATCGCCTGCGCCACCTTGACTTGGCGCTCAACTCGCACAATTACGCAAAGCAAAACGCCTTGCTAAAAGAGGACGAAACCGTGCAAAAGCGATTGTCCTCCGAAATCTTAGAGCTTTCCGAAAAACTCGCCGCCTGCGAGGAAGACCTTTCGCGCATGCGCGCAAACCGCGCCGAACTCCTGGCGCAACTTGAGCACTTGCGTCAAAACGCCTCTGAAGTCCGCTCGGCAAAAGAACAGGCAGAAAGAAACGGCGAATTTGCGGAAGTCAGAAAGCGGGACTTGGGCGAACGCCTCGAACAAATTTCAAAAGAACTGGAGTCTTTAAAAGAACAACTGTCAGCCCTTGAAGGAAAGGCGCAGGGAGACATAGAAGTCAAGCAAATGCAGCTGAATCTCGTCAGCGCAGACGACGAAGTTTTCAAACAGCAAAGCGCAGAATTGGCTGAAGTGGAAGAATCTCTGCGCGAGGCGGAAAACCGCCTATCTCGGGCGAAGCAAGATTCGCTGATGAACGAAAGTGCCGTAACAAGGCTGCGCTCAAATTGCACAACCCTAGAAGTAGATTTAAAGTCCTACCAAGTACGCCATGCGGCTCTTTCAGACCAGATATTCCAACTAAAAGAAGAAAACGCCTCGCTAGAGCGGCGCTGCGAAGAACTGTCCGCTGCATTGGAGAACTCCAACGAACGCCTCGGCAACGCCGAAGCAGACATCACTGAAGCTGTCGCCAAAGCCGACGAACTCCGGGCACAATACCGAAACCAGCAGGCCGAAATCCAGCAGATGGATAGACAGCTCGCGAGCAAATCTGCAAAGCTAAGCTTGTTAAACGACCTGCAATCGCGGATGGAAGGATTTTCCGAAGGCGTAAAGGCTATTATGAAAGGGCGCCTTGGCGAGTGTCTCGATCCGCAAGGGTTAAAAATAATAAGCCAAAATGTGGAAGTTGCCGACGGATGGACTTCGGCATTTGAAACTATGCTAGGTTCGGCCGTCGACGCCGTGGCAATAGAAGACTCTTCAAAGCTCTCCCAAGCGTTAACTCTGCTGCGCCAACGCAATCTTGGCAATGCGTGTTTCCAAATAAAAGACTCCAATATAGGCGCTGTTTCAGACGGCAGTACCCCTCTGCCACATGGCATATGGACCGGACGCGACATTGTAAAGCCCCAAGACCCGTCTTTGGCGGACTATGTTCGCAATATGGTCTCGGGGTGTTATTTCTGCGAAGACATCATGCAGTTTGCGGACTTCGCCTTGAATAACGAAAATTTTAAATTCCTAATGGCCGTGGACAAAGACGGCTCAATGCTAGACGCCCGCGGAATAATATACGCCTCAAGCGGTGAAAAGCGCGACACGCAAAGCAGCTTTATACTCAGAAACAGCGAAATTAAGCGCATTAAAGAAGAAATTGAAAACGACAACAACGCGCTCACCACACTAAACGAGCGCGCCATGCAAATCCAATCGCAGCTGGAATCCGCAGAAGCGGAAATTGAAAACCGCAAAAATGTATCCGCGGAAATAAAGCGCGAAATAGCATCCATAAACGCGCAAAGCTCCTCTGCCAAAACTGCGTTTGCCGAAAAAAATTCCGAAATAGAAAAGAAAAATTCCGCCATAGCAGAGATGGAAAATTCGCGTTTTGAGGCGCAAGACCGGCTTAATTCAGCGATGCAAGCTTTGGAAGCCGCCGAAAAATCGATATCCGAAAGCAGAAACCTCATAGCCGAAACCGAAGCACAAATTGCCGAATTGCGCGAAACCAAAGACCAAAAATATGCGGTTCTCTCGGAGACGCGGCTGGAACTTGCCGCAAAAAAGTCGAGGCTTGAAAGCCTAGAACGCGGACTCGGCGCAATCAGGGAGCAACAGGCGGAAACGCGCGCGCTGATAGAACGGCGCACAATAGAATCGCAATCCATCGCCAGGCAAATAGAAAATTTTGACGCCGAAACGCTTTCAGAGCGCGAACGCGCAAAGAATCTGGCGAAAGACTTGGAAACCGCCCTGGAAGGAATAGAAGCCCAAAGAGTAAAAGTGGCAGAATCGGAAACGTTAATTGGAGAATACGAAAATTCTCTTTCGTCGGAACGCGAAATTCTCATGCGTAAAACTTCCGAAAAGAACGAATGCGAAGTCCGCATTGCAAAAGTCCGTTCAAAGTTGGATTTCATATCGGAACGCATTCTCAACGAATACGACGTTGAAATAGCAAACGTAGATTGGAAATTGGAACTATGGAAGTCCGACGAAGAATTTGAAATCAAAGTAAAGCTCGACGAATTGGAAGACGGTGAAATAAACGCCAAGCCCAAACGCGAACGGGGAGACCCCACCCAAGAAGATTTAGACGCAATGGATTCGACAGATTTCGCGCCAATTGAAGACGAAGTGCGCGAACTTCGCGAGCGCATAAATGCGATGGGAGCGGTAAATCTAGTCGCCATTGAAGAATACGCCGAACTAAAAGAACGCTACGATTTTCTAAAGGCGCAAACAGACGACTTGTGGACGTCTAAGAACGCGCTTGTAGCAGATATCGACGAAATTAACGCAACTTCGCAAAAACTATTCTCTGAAACTTTTGAGCAAATACGCAAAAACTTCGCCTTTACATTCCAAAAAATCTTTGGAGGCGGAACAGCCGATTTGAGGCTTGTCGAAAGCGAAGACGTGCTCGATAGCGGCATAGAAATAGTCGCCCGACCCGCCGGAACGGTTTTGAAGAGCCTTTCCCTGCTCTCCGGCGGACAGCGCACAATGACTGCGGTATCGCTGCTGTTTGCAATATATATGGTAAAGCCAAGCCCGTTCTGCGTACTTGACGAATTGGACGCTCCGCTCGACGACGCAAATATCGGCAGATACACCGACATGCTCAAAGAGTTCACCCGCTATTCGCAATTCCTTGTAATTTCGCACAACAAGCGCACAATGTCGGCCGCCCAAACATTGTACGGTGTAACTATGCAGGAACGCGGAGTAACGCGCTTGATTTCTATGCGCTTTAACGGCGAAACTACATCCGGCGGCGAATAATCGGCGGCAATTCTTGCGCATCAATATGGCTTCCCGCTGTTTCCAGCAAACGGAGCGTTTGCAAATTCTTTAGGGCGTTTTTTTGGCAAAAGCCAAACACCGTGAAATATCCTAAAAAACCGCGCAACCTAAAAAAACCGCTCTACAGGATTTTTCCGCCGAAACAAAATCGGCGTTGAAGCAAAATATTTTTTCCAAAATAGCCGGTTTTTTTAACATGCCGACTGATAGCCGAATTTTAAACCAGTTTTTTAATCCACCGTTCTAGTCTAGATAAAGTTCGCGCGCGAACGCTTTTGAAATAAAAAGAATAAGATTAATTAAATTCTAACTCCATTTCTTGTCGTTGCAGCCTTTAAATACAAAAGCCACAGCCACCGCAAACTGAATGGCTAGAACTGCAATGGCGAAAGCGGGAGAAGGCATAAAATCCCAATTTTGAGAAGTCTGCACGAACGCGTCGTAAATGCGGGTTTCGCGCATAGAAGTCATATATCCCGCCCATCCCCAATAAGTGCTTATAAAAGGCCTGCAGACCCATTTTAGCACTTCCGGTAGCGCCAATACGACCCCCGAAAGCGGCAACTGAAATCCAACCAAGTATATCGAAACTAAATTCGACTTCTCTGGCGACGAAAATAGAGCGCTAAAGGCAAGGCAAATGGCAGTCATAGTTATGCATATCATTGCCAAGTCGGCCGCCTGAACAAGCACGGCCCCCGGGAAATAGCAGACGTATTTTACAAACACGCACATCCAAATACCTTGAAACAAGGCAATGGAAGACGTAAATATGATTTTTGAAAGCGCATATGCCGCGGGGCTCAACCCTATCAGACGCTCTTTTTCGTAGAGGTTTCGCTCTCCGGCTATCTCGCGCGCGGAATTGTTGGCGCCCATCAAAGCCAACAAAACCACCTGAAATAAAATTAAGCCAGTTACAATGGTTGATGTGTTTGCCGCGCTTATTTGCATCTTTAAATTCTGGCGAAGCTCCTCTATTGCGCCCAAATTCCTGTCCAGCGCCAAACTTTCTATTTGAGGAAGGCCGCCTATTGAGAAAATTACAACCACGAGAGGGAAACCAAATGTTATCGCCAATGTCAACAACAGGTAGGTAGTGTCCCGAAAAAACAACCTGTAGCGCCTAACTAAAAGCGTTGATAATTGCGACAACATAGAGGGCCTGGCTTGGTTCTGCGGCGAGCCGTTTGGCGGGCAAACATCCTCCGCCGCTTCCATAACGCCGCTTTCGCTTGAATTGGCATTAGAAAACTCTAGCCACTTGGCGCGCCACACATCCATATCGAAATCATTCAGCCTGTCGTAAAGAGAAAGCGCGCTGTCTATTTTAAAATACTTCTTTAGCTCCTCCAAATTGCCTTGAAAAACAACTTCGCCCTGAAAAATTACAGTTATTTTATCGAAATAATCGAGCTTTGCAAGATTGTGTATTATGCAAATAAAAGTCTTGCCGTGTTCTTTGCAGAGTTTTTGAAGAAGATCGAGAATGGCGTTTTCCGAAAGAGGATCCAAACCGGATGTAACTTCGTCGCAACACATAGCCTCGGGATCGTTGGCGAGCTCGACGGCAAAGCCCATCCTCCTTAACTGCCCGCCGGAAAGCGACGACACAAGCTTGTCGGCGTGCTCCGCCAGCCCCACTATTTCCAAAATATTTTCAAGCCGGCGCGATTTTTCAGAAGAATCTGAAATAGATATGTCCAAAGACGATTTTAGCGCCTCGCGCACAGTGAGCATCGGATGAACGCAAGTGAACTGGGGCGCAAATCCTACTTTGCCGATTAAATCTTCGCTGCGCTCAATCAAATTTCCGTCAAAAAAAGAGTCTCCCGTCGACGGAATAATTTTTAACAACGCCTTTACAAGCGTAGTTTTCCCGCACCCTGAAGGGCCGATTACAGCATTCATAGCATGCGGAATAAAGCTTACATTTGCGTCTTTTAGAATCGGTTCTTGCGAATTGGCTACTTTTACAGTAAGGTTCTTGCAACTTAACATTTCCTTGAAAACTTATTATGCATAAATTTGATTGCGATTTACGGCGAAAGTGCCTTATAAAGAATGAAAACTTAATAACTTTATGAAAATTTTCAAGTTTCTTGTTTGCTTTGCTTTTGCCTTATCATTCTCGACGGCAAACGCTCTTACTATAGATACAAAATCCATAAAGAACAATAAAACCTTCGGCATAGAATTTCCGGACGGGACTTCTTTCTACGGCATTGCAGATTGGATAGCCACTATATCCAAACAGGAATATCTTGTCGGCCCGCTGGCCGTTACCGAAGTATCCATAGATTTGCTCGGCGCTACTTCAAAAGTTAGAATATACAACGTCAAGATGATTTCCGCTACCGATATTGCCGGCCTTGCGAACTCCCAAATTCCGCAAAATATTCCAGCGGGAGTGCAAATACCCCTATCGGTAACCAATGCAATCAAAGCCGCAGAAGCAAACTACTCCACTGCGGATCTCTCCCAAGTAAAAGTCAGCAAAGATTATCCCGCAACTACGCATTCGCACACGCTTGAATTTATTGTAAACGACGCAACCGAACTAAATCTCTTTTACGAAAAATTCCTATCCGACTATACAGGCAAGCCGCTTGAAGCCTCCAAAGGCGGCGATTCGTCGTCCGTAACCATAAACGGATTAGACAACAAAATAGGCGTCGCGGGGAAAACCTACATTATCGACGGAGAAGGCGTAAGTTTTTCGGGCAACGAAGAAAAGCGCAACAGTTCCGGAATGAAAAAACAAGATTCAAAAAAACGAGATTCTAAGAAATAGCCAAAGCCCACCATACAATGAAACTTAAAACTTTTACCATCATTTTCGCGGCCATGCTAGCCGCCATGCAAACAGTCTTCGCCGAAGAAAAAGTAGGAGACATAACAAAAGTAGGCAATTCCGCATATATGCTGGTGAGAGAATTTAACACTCCCGAGCAAAATTCCACGTTTCAGCGCAATTTGGAAATCATGCGCAGACACGCGCAAATCATCAATGCTGTAAAAGCAAAAGTCGGAGAAGAAAAAGATGAGAATAAAAAGAAAGAATTGGAAACTAAATTAAAACAGCTTGAAGACGAGTTTGAGGTCAACGACAAAGCCATGCAAAAGGCTTACGCATTTGCGTCAAGCCGCCAATACCGCCTTGTTTTTCTAGAGTCGAACATTTGCACGCCGCTGACAAAGCAGGAACTTTCCAGCCTGCGAAGCGAAGACGGAAAAGAACTTGATCCCATGCTGATTTCCGAACGCGACAACACCTCGTACTATCGCCATATGACTATTTCCGGAGTCAAAGAAAACGAAGAGCTTCAACGCGTCTTGGGGTTTTCCCTAACTCGAAAAATAGAAATAGACCAGCTGCGCCAAAAGCTTTCAAAGACAACCGACGCCGACGAGCAAATGACAATCTCCCAGCAGCTCGCCAACAGCGAAAAAGCCCTTAAGGAAAACACCGAAAAAATACGCGGAAAATACGGAATAAAAGGTGAAAAAGACTATGTCGTTGAAACTTCAAAGTCAAAGCTCTACCTCATTTTAACCCCGGAAGAACTGGCAAAAATCGAGGCGCAAAAAAATGTCTCAAAATCCTCCGCTACGCAACCCGCAGAAAAGGCAAAATAAGCGCTGGCAATTAAACCGCGCATCTTTTTGCCTAAAAAACATGTAGATTTACCGCATTATCAGCGCCCCGCAATTTTTGCGAGGCGCTTTTTGTGCGCGCAAACACGAGACGCTTTCCAAACTTGCCGCATAAGCCCTAAACGCCAGCAGTTGGCCTAAACAAGATATTGGACTGACCTTTCGGCTTTTGAGGAAAACAAAAAAATCGGCGCATTTTCCCGCGCCGATTTTTGTATCAAAGTCCTCTCTTATTAGTCTATGACCGCCTTGCGCATGTCGCCCTGGGTTATAAAGGCCTCGTGGAAGCAGTATGCGTTCGACAGAGTTTGAGGAGTGTGCCCCATGGGAGCATCCTTTATGAATTTGCGCAGCATGTCCCTGTAATCGGGGTGGGCGCAATTTTCTATAAGAATCTGTGCGCGCTCGTAAGGAGTCTTGCAGCGCAAATCGGCAACGCCGTATTCCGACACAACCACGTTTACGCTGTGCTCCGTGTGGTCGCAGTGGGAAACATTGGGAACAATAGCGCTTATGCAGCCTCCCTTGGCTACCGATGGAGTCGTGTATATTGAAGTATATGCCGCTCTTGTAAAGTCTCCGCTGCCGCCGATACCGTTCATAAGGTTCTTTCCCATTATGTGAGAACTGTTGACATTGCCGGACAAGTCAACCTCGATTGCGGTATTGATGGAAATTATACCTATGCGACGGGCAATCTCAGGGCTGTTGGAAATTTCCTGCGGACGCAAAACAACCCTTTCGCGGAAGAACTTCGGATTTGCATAAATTTCCTGAATCTTTTCCGGGGTAACCGTAAGGGATGTAGCGCTAGCGCAGCTAATTCTGCCCTCCTCTATAAGATTTATTACAGAATCCTGCAAAACTTCGGAATACATAGAGAAAGCTGGAATATCCGGATTGTTTCCCATAGCGCCGAGAACCGCGTTGGCGATGTTTCCTACGCCGCTTTGGATTGGGAGAAAAGACGAAGGAATCCTGCCTGCCTTCATCTCTGAAGCAAGGAAGTTCGCCACGTTCTGCCCGATTTTTTCTGTAATTGGATCGCTTGGCTTAAATGGTTTTACCTCGTCGGCCTTATTTGTCCTGACTATTCCGACAATCTTTTTGGGATCTACTTTTACAACCTCCGAACCTATGCGGTCGCCTGCGGAATATATCGGAATTTCGCGGCGGAACGGAGGATTTGCGCACTCGTAAATGTCGTGGAAACCGCGCAATTCTTTTGAGTGGTACTCGTTGAGTTCTATAAGAATTTTGTCGGCAAGCTTGAGCCCTGTCGGAGATATTCCAACGGATGTTGTAAGAAGAATCTCGCCGTTGTCGCTAACGTCTGCGGCCTCTACAATAGCCCAATCAAACTTGCCCAAGAAGCCGTAGTTCATGTATTGGGGCATCATCGACAAGTGAAGGTCCGTAAAATGGATGACGTTCTTGTTAGCCCCGGCGCGAAGATCTGCGTTGGACTGGTAAGGCGCGCGATAGTTGAGAGCTTGCGCGCGGGAAAGCACGCCGTCGCATGAATCGCCCGTCGAAGCTCCGGTAACCGCGTTGATTTTAAATTCGCGCCCGGCGGCATGTTCCTCTTCGGCGCGCTTAGCAATCGCAGAGGGAATTACTTTTGTGGCGCCCGCAGGAGTGAATCCGCTAAACGCAATCTGTTGACCGTTTTGAATGAGGCTTGCGGCCTCTTCGGCAGTAATATAATTGTAGCTCATTTTTCTAGAGATTTAATTTATTAAAGTGTATGCATATTATAAAAAGATAAGTGGCGCAGTTTAACTTTGCGCCACCTGTGTTTTCAGCATTAATGCGATGTCAGCGTGGCTATGAAGAAACCCGCGACCATCGCAGTGCCTATGACTCCCGCGACATTCGGCCCCATGGCGTGCATGAGCAGGAAGTTTGAAGGATCGGCCTTAGTGCCCTCGACTTGAGCCACGCGAGCCGCCATCGGAACCGCCGAAACGCCCGCAGCCCCTATGAGAGGATTGATTTTTTCCTTCAGGAAAAGATTCATAACCTTAGCCATTACAACTCCCGCAGCCGTCGAGAACCCGAACGCCACGACGCCGAGAGCGAGAATCGAAAGAGTCTCCACGCGGATAAATCTGTCGCCAGTCATTGTTATTCCGACGGAAGTTCCCAGGAATACCGTAACGATATTTATGGTCTCGTTCTGCGCGGCCTTGCTGAGGCGGTCGCAAACTCCGCACTCGCGGATAAAGTTTCCGAGCATAAGCATGCCTATAAGCGCCGATACGTCGGGAACCAGCAGTATGCAGAATATAGTTACCACGACCGCGAAAATTAGCTTTTCCAGGCGCGAAACTTTGCGCAAACTCTTCATCTTAATCTTGCGTTCGTGCATGGTTGTCAACGCGCGCATAATAGGCGGCTGTATAATTGGGACCAGAGCCAT
Source organism: uncultured Opitutales bacterium (assembly GCA_944389215.1). GTDB lineage: Bacteria > Verrucomicrobiota > Verrucomicrobiia > Opitutales > Intestinicryptomonadaceae > Merdousia. The sequence goes on along the minus strand of CALXLN010000046.1, from coordinate 21,894 downwards.
ATAACTGTATGCGGCAACGGCAATAGGCGCCAGTAAATGCGGAGCAAGCTTATTGGATATAAATATCGAAGTCGGGCCGTCCGCACCTCCAATAATACCGATTGAAGCCGCCTCTTGCGAAGTAAAGCCCAGGAAAATAGCCCCCATGAAAGTCGCGAACACGCCAAATTGCGCTGCCCCGCCCAAAAGCAACATCTTAGGATTTGCAATAAGGGGGCCGAAGTCCGTCAAAGCGCCTACGCCCAAGAAAATGAGAGGCGGAAAGATTTCAAGCAACACGCCCTGCTGGATGTAATAATACAATCCGCCGGTACGCGCGCTGTACACGTCGACCAACTTTTGGCCGTTTTCAACTTTTTGCCCCTCAACGGCGCAGACTTCGGCAACATCGCCGGAAGACTTTGCCCAAACCAGCATGTCCTTGCCCGTCAACTTTAAAACTTTTCCCTTGAAATTGACGGAAATCATAATGTTCGCAAGAGCCTTGTCGTGTTCAGTTTTGGGCTCCGCGTGCGCAGGGCGCACAATCGCGATTAAATCGGGGATTCCCTTTGCCTTGAGAAAAGTATCCTTGCGCGCCTCCGCGGAAGTAACCTTCTCCAGTTCGGCAAAATACTTGGAAACATCCGCCTGCGCGGATTCCGGAGTGCTTATAATGTCGGAAATTTTATCCGGAATTTGCCTGACAACTCTCGGCACAAAAGCCTTATCGCCCGATTTTACAAATACGTTGCAGACGACTCCGCCGGTTGGAGAAATTAAATATCCGCCTGGCTTATTGACGACGCCTTCCGTGGGAAGGTTTGCCAAAAGCGCACCAAAGGCAATCGGAACGAGCAATAGCGGCTCAAATTGGCGCGCGACCGCCAAGTAGAACAGAATCGCCACCACAATCCACATTATTATCATGCGCCAATCTACGTAAAAAAAACCCGTATCGAGCGCTAAATCCATTAAACTCTGCCACATAGCTTGTTTTATTAAATCGTTATAATTTTCCGCTTTCAATACGCCGTACGCGGAAATACCCCAACCCTTGCGCGGAAAAAATATCCGCGCAAAAGGGCCGGCTAAGGCTAACTTTTACGAGAGGCTGATTAACGGAGTGCCTTCTTGAACACTCTGTCCGGCCGAAACGTAAATTTTGGAAACAGTGCCGCTCTTTAACGCGTTTACGGGCGTGTTCATCTTCATGGCTTCGAGCATTACGAGCAAATCGCCTTCTTTCACTTGCTGCCCTTCCTTTACGGCAACATTTACGACCACCGCAGCCAGAGGGCATACGACGTCGTTAGCGCCAGCCGCCGCGGGAGCAGCAGGAGCGGGTGCCGCAACCGGAGCCGGAGCCGGAGCGGGAGCAGCCGCGGGAGCAGCCGCAACTGCGGGTGCGGGTGCTGCGGACACAGGCGCAACAGACGCTATTCTAGAGCCGACAACTTCGACTTCAACTTCATATGTTTTTCCGTCAACTGTAATGCGTAATTTTTTCATAAAATTTCCTTGTTTTTTATAGTTTTTATTTTGTTAAATTTATTTGCTATCTTCTTGGAATATAGTTTTTAGAAGCGTATATCTGCTGGCGTCCTTGGCGGGCGTAGCTCATGTCCGGGACGGCTTCCTTGAAAGAAATAACGACATGCTCTTCTTCCAAAGCAGCCGCAGCGGCAGCCGTGAGCACTACCAACAATTCGGAATTGTCTTTTTGCAACTCGGGCATTACGGCCGCAACCGCCGCAGATATTACGAATTCGTGATCCTGGGGAACCGGTTTTGCAGCCTGTTTTACTTCGACAGCCTCTTTGGAGGGCTTGTTTTTCTGCTTGAAGAACAAGCCAACGGTCGAAGTTATCATCGACAGCATCACCAGCACGAAAAGAACCACTCCAAATCCCATCAGCGAAAATACAATCATGTCGCCGACGCTCGGATATGTGGGAATCAGTGTAGCTATTGTATACATTTTTATCAAACAGTTTTATATCCGGACTCCGCGCGCCTATGCGCAAAGCGCAAGACGTGCGGGAAATTTAAAAATAAAACCTTTAAAACCACAAAATGCAAATCCGGCAAAAGCGCGCACGGATGCAACGCACCGTCTCCGAAAATTACAATCTGCCGCATTAAAAAGTTTCATTCTATTCGCCGGAGCGTTCTAATTACATGGGAATGTTGCCGTGCTTCTTGGGCAGGCGGGTTTCGCGCTTGGACAAAGTCGCGCGCAATGCCATAGCCAACGCCCCGCGAGTCTCCGCAGGCTCGATTACGTCGGTAATCATGCCCTTGCTCGCAGCCTGATACGGGCTCTCAAACTTCTCGCTGTATTCGTGGCTGTACTTTGCGGCAAGTTCCGCGCGCTTGGCGGGATCCTCTATTGCCTTGAGTTCCTTGCCGTAAAGAACATTGACCGCGCCCTTGGCGCCCATTACCGCAATTTCCGCAGTAGGCCATGCGAACACCATATCCGCGCCCATATCGACGCAGCACATCGCCAAATATGCGCCGCCGTAAGCCTTGCGCATAATTAAAGTTATCTTCGGGACAGTCGCCGACGCGTACGCAAAAAGCATCTTTGCCCCGTGGCGAATAATTCCTCCGCGCTCCTGCGCCAAGCCGGGCATAAAGCCGGGAACGTCAACCAGATTTACAATCGGGACATTAAATACGTTGCAAGTGCGGATAAAGCGCGAAGCTTTGTCGGACGCGTCAATGTCCAGACATCCAGCTTTGTAGTTGGGCTGGTTGGCGATTATGCCTACGACTATGCCCTCTATTCTCGCAAAACCCACGACTATGTTGCGCGCAAACTGCGCCTGAATTTCAAAGAATTCTCCCCCGTCGACTATATGCTCTATAACCTTCTTTACGTCGAGAGCCTCTTTGGCGCTTTCGGGAACGAGCTCGTTGAGAGCCGGGTCGTAAGTCTTTTCGTACGGCTTCGAGAAATCGTGCGGAGGCTCCTGCATATTGTTTGAAGGCAGGTAGGAAAGCAATTTTGCAGCAAGCTCCAACGCATGCCTGTCGTCCTTCGCAACCAAATGGATGTTGCCGGAAACCGAAGCGTGCGCCGCCGCGGTTGCGAACATCTCAACCGAAGCCTCTTCTCCGGTCGCCGCCTTGATGACTTGCGGACCGCAGATAAAGAGGTTGGAATTCTTTTCCGTCATAATTATAAAGTCCATAAGCGCAGGGCTGTAGGCGGCGCCTCCCGCGCAAGGACCGGCTATGATGGAAATCTGGGGCACGACACCCGAAAGCGCCACGTTCTGGTAGAAAATCTGGCCGTATCCCGCCAGAGACTCGACGCCCTCTTGAATGCGCGCGCCGCCGCTGTCGTTTACGCCGATGACGGGCATGCCGTTTTTGCCGGCGAATTTCATCAAATCGACAATTTTCTTAGCGTGATTTGACCCCAGCGAACCTCCTGACACCGTAAAGTCTTGACTAAACGCCGCAACAGGACGGCCGCCTACCAACCCGATTCCGCTGACTATTCCGTCAGTAGGGAGAACTTTTTTGTCCATCCCAAAGTTGTGGCAGTTGTGCTGCACGTGCATTCCGAATTCCTGAAATGAACCCGAGTCAAACAGCGACTCGATTCTGTCGCGCGCGGTCATAAGGCCCTTCGCGCGGCGAGCGTCGAGCTTCGCCTTGCCGCCGGCGTTAAGAGCCTCCTCGCGGCGTCTGATGAGTTCGTCCATCGATTTTTTTGATATTGCCATTACTTTTTACGTTTAAAAGTTTGACGTATTTTACCGCGGATTAACTGCACTTGCACTCGCCGTCCTGACAAAATTCCGTCAAGACACCCTTGGTAAATTTGGGATGCAAAAATGCGATTTGCTTTGCGTGCGCGCCAATCTTGGGTTCTTCGTTAATCAGCCCAACTCCAGCTTCTTTCGCGTGGGCGAGCGCCTGGCGAATGTCTTTGCAGTTGAAGGCTATATGGTGTACGCCGCCATGCGGATTCTTTTCCAAGAACTTTGCAATCGGGCTGTCGGGAGAGGTCGGCTCGAGCAGTTCGATATGGACTCCGCCGACCGAGAAGAATGCTGTCTTCACCTTTTGATCTGCGACTTCTTCAATGCCTTCGCATTTTAAGCCGAGAGCGTTTTCGTAATACGGAATTGCGTCGTCTATCGATTTTACGGCGACGCCGATGTGATCTATTTTGTTCAGCATATAGTACCCTTTTTTATAAAAAATTGCCTTATATTACCCAACAAAGACCCCCACTTTGTCAACATTTTTATGAAAACTTTAAAATTTTGGAACTATCGGACCTTCGCACCGCTCTAAGAGCAAAAATAGTCTGGACAAAAATAAAATGCGGCGCAAAAATCGCCATAGTTTTATCGCATTGCAATCAAATACTAGGGGAAACGCAATATTATGCACAATATAAACAGAAGAAGTTTCATAAGAAATATGGGCGCTGGAGCGGCGGCAATGTTTGTTTTGCCAAGATTTTCCATAGCCCAATCAAAATCTCCGAGCTCGAAAATCAACGTAGCGTGCGTCGGGGTCGGCGGCATAGGAGAAATGGCTTTTAACGGCATGGGCGGCGAAGCCAATATCGTTGCGATTTGCGACGTCGATTCAGCCTACAGCGCCAGAAACCGCAAGAAATACGCGCCAAACGCAAAGTTTTTTACCGACTACCGCGAAATGCTCGACAAGATGGGCAAAGACATCGACGCCGTTTGCGTCTCGACCCCCGACCACTCGCACTTTAAAATAACAATGGACGCCATGCAGTGCGGCAAGCACGTGGCAGTTCAAAAGCCTTTGACGCACGACGTTTGGCAGGCTCGCGAACTTGCAAAAGCCCGCAAGTACTACAAAGTGCAAACGCAAATGATGAACCAAGGGCACGCCACAAGCGCAATCCGCATGATAAAGGAATGGTACGACTCCGGCGTAACCGGCCCCGTCCGCCAAGTCCACGTAATGTGCGGCGGCCCCGATTGGAAATCAATTTACTTCAAAAAGCCTACTGCCTATCCGATAACCAAGGAAGACGTTCCGTCCACGCTAAATTGGGATTTGTGGCTCAACCAAGCCAAATATACTGATTATAACAGCGTCTATGCCCCGCTTACATGGCGCGGATTCTGGGATTTCGGCACGGGAATGCTGGGAGACTGGTTCTGCCATACAGCCGACGCTCCTGTCTGGTGCCTAGACCTGAAAGACCCGACTTCAATCGAACTGCTTGAGTCCGATTGTTCGTTTGACCAAAACGTTGTCATACCCAACTCCTCGGTTGTAAAATGGAGCTTCCCCGCTACGGACAAGCGCGAAGCCGTAGACATGTACTGGTACGACGGCGGAAAATTCCCCGCCCAAAAGCCCCATGATTGGGACAAGGAAGGCAGAGAATTTAAGCCAGGAGTCGTAGGAATGCTGATGGTCGGAGACAAACACACTCTCGAAACGGGCGTGCGCCCGAATTTCAGCCCGCGTTTGTCCAATACCGAATTCTTCAAGGAATTCCGCCGAAACGCTCCGAAAAAGTCGATTCCGAGAGTCCGCAAGGATAACCTCTATTTTGAATGGTTTGACGCTATTAAAGGAGACGGCCCGGAATGCGGTTCCAACTTTGGATACGCCGCACAGCTTACGGAAGTCGCCCTGTTGGGTTCCCTTGCCCAAAGAATCGGCGGAAAGATAGAATGGGACGCAAAAAACATGCGTTCCACAAACCGTCCCGAAGCCGCCCAGTATGTCAAAGTGGAGCCCCGAAAAGGCTGGGAGGCGTCGGTGCCAAACGCATAATGCAGGCTAAACTTTTCCCCAAACCCGCCGGCAACGGCGGGTTTTTTATTGTCTGCGCATTGTATTAAAAACGTTTGCATCCCGCAAAAATTACAACGGCAAAATATACGCCGACGCAGCTAAATTAAATTTTAAAGCTTAATTGGGTCTCTCTTTCACGCCTTGCGACATTCTGTTTTTCAACGGCCAGGCAGCAGAAAACCACTCGAGGTTTGCACGCAAAACCGCTTCGGACAAAACTGTTTTTTCGGGCTAAAAAACTTTAAGCCCCGCCGGAACGGCAAAATATTTATTTAATTGCACAATACATTCGCTGTCCCGCAAAAATGGGAATGAACGGAAATAAAATTTCCTTTTATGCCTTAAAAAAAGCGGATACAAAACCGCCCGAAAAAAGTCGGAAAAAAATCCGCCTAAAAAGAGAAAAGAAAAATATATCCATACTAAAGAAATCAGGCTGAAACTTCCAGATTTCCGTCAACCAATGAAATGATGCGGTCTGCTATGTCGAGAATTCTGTTGTCGTGGGTTACCAGGACAACTGTTACGCCGAGTTCCTTGGCCATTTTGCGAATAATCTCAACAATCTCGCGCCCGCTTTTTTGGTCCAACGACGCCGTAGGCTCGTCAGCCAAAACTATGCGGGGATTGCGAATGAGAGCGCGCGCGATTGCGACTCTCTGGCGCTGTCCGCCGGATAAATGCGCAGGGTATTTCCCAGCCTGCTCCGCTATCCCTACAGTCGACAAAGCCTCAAGCGCGCGCTTTCGCGAAATCTCCGCGTTTGCGGTTTCGTCGAAAGCCAGCGGCAGCTGCACGTTTTGAACAACCTTTATCGAATTCAGCAAATGGTGCGTCTGAAATATGAACCCCATTCTGCGCCGTATTTGCTTCAGTTTTTCGGGAGACGCCCCTTTGAGATTTTCATCGCCTATTATAATCTCGCCCTCCTGCAGAGTGAGCTGGGCGCCTATCAATTTAAGAAGCGTCGATTTGCCAGAGCCTGAAGGGCCCATTATTATCACTATTTCCCCCTGATAGAAATCTACGTCTATTCCATGGAGCACTTCCTTTACGCCGTCGCCTTCGGCGTAGCGGTGTTTTAATCCGCGGACGCTTATAAGCGGTTTTTCTGTGTCTTCAGGCGATTGCATTTTACAAATTTCCGATTCAATACCATTGAAAATCAAAAATTTTACGAGCATTTTTTTGCCAAAAAAACAAATTAAACCAATGCGCCCGCGCGCTATCGCGGCAATGCGCAAATTGCCCAATGGACGCGGCGGACGCTTTGCGCACGTACCCTGCAAAATTTCCGGCAAAAGCCCCGTGGTTTTAAATATTCCGGCCGCAAAAAAATGGCGATTCAAAAAGCCAAGCCAAATGCCCCAAAACTGCCTTCCGCCCAATTTCAGCAGACGCAAAAAGCGGCGATTCAAAAGAATCGCCGCCTTAAAATTCAAGGACACGCCAACTAGATTTGATAGCGCGTAAAGCGCTTAATCTCGATTTTCTCGCCGATGGTCGCGATCTTGTGCGTAAGCAAATCGCCGACGGTCATCTTGTCGTCTTTAACAAACGGCTGTTCGAGAAGCGCCATTCCTGAAATAATCTTGTCGAGCTTGCCCGCGACAATCTTTTCCTTGATTGCTTCGGGCTTCTTGTCGTCGGCAAGCTGCGCCATTGCAATTTCCTTCTCCTTGGCAATTACGTCTGCGGGAATTTCCTCGCGGGTTATGCAAAGGGGAGCGGCAGCGGCAATATGCATGCAAAGGTCTTTCACAAAGGCCTTAAAATCCTCGTTCTTTGCCACAAAGTCGGACTCGCACGCAACTTCTATAAGCACTCCCACCTTGTTATTGGAGTGGATATAAGCTGCAACAAGCCCCTGTGCGGCGGTGCGCCCCGCTTTTTTAGCTGCGGTCGCAACGCCCTTCTTGCGGAGGATTTCTATTGCGGCTTCCTCGTTGCCCTGCGCCTCGACGAGGGCTTTTTTACAATCCATGAGACCGGCGCCGGTTGTAGCGCGAAGGTCGCTTACCATTTTTGCAGAAATTTCCATAGAACAATAATTATTTTTCTTCGGGTTCTTCGATTTTTTCGGCGTCGATATTCTTAAAGCTTACTTCGGCTTCTTCGTCGCGTTTTGCAATAACCTGCGGAGCTTTTACCTGTGCAACGCGGCGACTGAGGCCGTTCTGTATCGCTTCGACGATTATCTCGGTGATTAGGCGTATGCTCTTTACAGCGTCGTCGTTGGCTGGTATCGGATAATCAACCAGAGTCGGGTCTGAATTGGTATCTACTATCGCGACAACCGGAATACCCAAACGGCGGCATTCTGCCACTGCGATTTCCTCGTTCTTAATATCGACTATAAATGCCGCTCCAGGAAGTTTTGAGATATCCTTGATACCTTCAAAATTGCGGTTCATTCTGTCCATTTCGCGGCGGATAGCTGCGGCTTCTTTTGCGTAAAGCTTATCCAACGCTCCAGAGGATTCCATCCCCAAAAACTTCTTATCCTTCTTGAGGCTGGTAAGAATGGTTTCAAAATTAGTCAACGTGCCGCCCAACCAACGGTTGACGCAATAAGGCATTCCGCACATATTGGCGGCTTCGCGCAAAATCTCTTGGGCCTGGCGCTTGGTGCCTACAAAAATCACGTCTTTGCCGCCGGCAACTATTTCTTCCAACGCGGCCGCGCTTTTTTCAAGCTGGGCGTAAGTTTTTTCAAGGTCGATTATCGACACGCCGGAACGATGGTCGAAAACATAGGGTTTTGATTTTGGATTCCAACGGCGCGTTTGGTGCCCGAAATGCACTCCGGCATCCAAGAGGTCTTTTACAGTAATGTTCATATTTATGGCTCCGTATTCGCGGCTGGCGCGAACCTGGGATTCTTTCTATTGTGTTTGAGGTTATAGTTTGCAATTAAAAATAACCGCACCGTGCGGCAATTTTTAAAGTGTTGCATAAAATACACGGCGCAAAAGTATGCAAGCTTTTTTTGTTTTTAAACCGGCAAGTCATAAAAATTCCCTACAACAATGCAAATCCGCAATAAAATCCATTTACCTTCCTCCCCTATTGGCTATATATAAACGCCTAAAAAATCCACATATTTCCGCTGAAATTTGCGGCAGTAAAATAATATAAAGAAAGTTGCGACAAAACTTGACATTTTTTCCAATATACTATTTTAACATGTTTATTAGTAGACAATTAGTTTTTCACCATAAAATAGTTATGAATTTAAAATTTTTAGCAATTTCTTTTGCGGCGGCGGCATTTTTTGCAACTCAAGCACAGGCTGTGGAGTATATTACCGCAACTCCGGCTACCGACGGATATTGGTCAAACCTCTCTTATTGGAAGACGCTAGTTAGCTGGAGTCCATACACCGTTCAAGACGCAACCGAGCTTCCGCTCACAAACGAACATTCCGTGTCTTTGAATACCAAAAGCCTTGTTGTAGACGGCAATTACACCACAAGGGGAGTTTACACCAATAGCGGACTGACGACCGGCATAGTCGAAATGCGCGGAGACGGCGAAGATTACGACCCGTTAAAGCACAGTCTTTTAATCGACATCGCAACCATGGGCTACAACAGCACATGGAGCGGGAAAGGCACCATTGAAATGCGAGGCTCAAGCGCAACTGCAGACCAAACGCTTACCTTTGCAAACGGTGTAATTTCCATTACCGACACTAAAGCACTTGGAACTTCCACTGCAGTCATAGATTTGTACAGCAACTCAAAAGATGGAACATCGATAAAAACATTAAATTTTGAAGCTCCTACAACCCTAACCTCCACGGAAAATCTGCGCGTATTCGGATACTCAAAAGCCCCTGAGCGCGGAATCGTAAATTTCAACGGAACCGTAACCGCAAAAAACGGCGACACATGGAAAGACTTTTCAAGCGCCTATGCGACTGTTAATATCAACAACACATTTGATGTCGGCAAAGCGACCGTCGAATACGGAGTATTAAACGTTAACGAGGGCGCAACTCTTACCGCAAACAACACAATAAAAGTCGGAACAAATGGCGAAATGTACATTGACGGCCAAGTAAACGCGATTCCCACAATATCCACGGTCGACAACATTCAAATATCCGCAAACGGCTACATGAAAGTAGGCGAAACGGGTTCCATAAAACTCGAAAAAGGCTACACTCTCATAAGGTTGTACGGCACGCTGGAGATAAATTCCGCCGAAGGCTCCATTATCTGCTCCAGATACCTGCGCATGTGCAACGGAGGCAAATTGATTCTAAACACATCCAACGCATTGAAAGACACCGATACCCAATACGCCACAATTTGGCTCTCCGAAAACGGCAGTTCGGAAATTGTCGTAAATGCCGACAACCACTTTAGGGGCATTTGTTTTAGAACCGACAATGGAAGCAACTATTCCGACGTAACTCTCACTTTGGGCGAAGGCTGCAATACTCTGATATTCGACAGCATATCCACCACATGCGACACAAATCAGGGCTTGCTTCTTGGCAACAACAAACTTGTTATCGTTAACTTTGAAAATAACAAAATAAAAGTTCTAAGCACAGTCCGCGACGAAAACGAGCTGCAGAACATTTACGCCGACGGATACGAAGACGGCTCATTCTATTTGGAAGCTGCAGACGACGGAGGATATTGGCTCAACGCCGTCGCCGTCCCGGAACCCGCCGCAGCCGCGATATTTGCGGCAATGCTAGCGCTGGGCTTGGCGGTTTACCGCAAGCGCAAATAATTAATACAATTCGGGCAAAAAAAGAGGAAACCAAAAATCCGGTTTCCTCTTTTTTACGTTTTGGACGTTAAAAAGCAATCGTTACACAGCGGCACGCTTCCGTATTATGGAGAAAAACCTCCGCCAACTAAGCGCGCCGGCTCGCAAATTAAGGGAAAAGCCCTGCGGCGCCGGGAAGCTAAGCCATAAAAAATCGTATTCCTCTCCCCCCGATACAATTCCTACTCCATTATGTAAAAGAAACTACCAACTTCGGTGTAATCCATCTGTTATGTAAAAAAACTTCCTGAGAAATCCCCACGTTATGTAAAAATTACCATCCCCGACGCTGTCTGCGCCGTGTGGGGAAAATATTAACCCCCCCCCGCTACCAATCGCACCTATAAAAAAACGTTTTTCAACGCAGCAGTCTTACGCTGCCGGTTCGTTCCACATGCGCCTTGCGCATTGCATTAAAATTCCTCTCCGCAGCAATAGACGCCTTCAAGCCGTTCTCTTGCGCATTGCATTAAAAATAAAGGGCTCTCACTCCGCAAAACGCATCCGCAAATAAATTCCCCAAGTTTCCACCGCGGCCAACAGTGAAATATGCTCAAAAAAAAAGCGGATTGTTTTCAATCCGCCTCCTGCAAACTCTTTTTGAATAAAAATCCGCGGTTTCCCGTTAAGCTATGACCTTGTTTAGCGGATATTCCACAATTCCTTCGGCTTCGTTTGCCTTTAGAACCGGAATCAAATCGCGGACGACCTTTTCGTCGACAATAGTTTCAACCGCAACCCACGCCGGATCTGAAAGCTGCGACACCGTGGGTTTGCGCAGAGCGGGAAGCTCGCCTATAATTTTTGCCAAGTTTGCCTTTGGCAAATTGAGCTTCAGCCCTACCTTGCTGCCTGCGTCGAGAGCGGCTTGCAAAAGCAAGGCAATCGACTCTATTTTTCGGCGCTTTTCAGGATTCTCCCACGCGGCTTTATTTGCAATGAGCTTTGTGTTGGTATAAAGCATCGTGTCTATTATGCGCAGGTTGTTCGCGCGCAAAGACGAACCCGTTTCGGTGATATCTGCTATGGCGTCCACAAGGTCGGGAACTTTTACTTCCGTCGCGCCCCACGAGAATTCAACTTCCGCGTTGACGCCCTTATCGGCGAGAAATTTCTTTGTAACGTTCATCAGCTCGGTCGCCACGCGCTTGCCTTCCAAGTCCTGAACCGATTTTATGTCCGAATCCTCCTTGACGCAAAGCACCCAGCGCGACTTTAACGCAGTGGCTTTGCTGTAAATGAGATCGCAAACTTCCACTACGTCGCTGTCATTTTCAAGAATCCAATCGTAACCAGTCAGGCCGCAGTCAAAAAAGCCCTGCTCTACATATCTGCTGATTTCCTGCGCGCGCACAAATCTGCCGTCCAGCTCAGGATCGTCAATAGAAGGTTTGTAGGAGCGCGAGCTCTTTGCTATTTTCCAACCCGCCTTGGCGAACAGAGCTATAGTTGATTCCTCTAGGCTGCCTTTAGGCAAACCCAACATTAAAAGCGGAGTGCTCATTTTTTTCCTTAAATCTAACTTTATTGTTTCAGGCGCGGAGCTTAAAAAAAGAGCGCCCGCGCGCTTTTAAAAAGTGGTGCGAGCAGACAGAATCGAACTGACATCAGCTGTGTGGAAGACAGCGGTTTTACCACTAAACTATGCTCGCATTGAAGAAATTTTGAGTTGGCAATACTTATTATTTTTTCGGCCGCGTCAAGCTCTTTATTCTCTTTTTAAAAATTTTTTTCGGAGATTATTGCGATGCCCTTACGGCAATCTCGATAAAGAAATATGCGGCCATAGCCACAACCAGCATAAATTTAACGATAGAAGCCAAAAGCGACCCCACAAACGCGCCGATTCCCGCCTTTCCCGCCGCCTCTAATCCAACGCCGCCAATTAGCTCAAAAGCAAAAGCGAATACTAGCGGCGCTATAAAAATCCACAAGAGCTGGGGCGGTATAAACATTCCGACGAACACCCCGACAAATGCCCCAACACAACCGCGCCATGTCGCCCCGAATTTTTTCGCGCCCCAAAAAGACATCGCAAAATCCAATACCTGCGCGATTACCGTCATTACCAGCGCAAAAATCACGCATCCCCAAGACAATTCATCAGGAAGGCAGAGTTTGTAAACAAGAACTGCCAAAAAAGCCAAAGCCGGTCCGGGGATTACTGGCGCAAAAGACCCCACCGCCCCGATAAACATAACGATTCCCACTAGAGCTGCTGCGCTGGTATTTATTATAATATCTCCCATTTAGTGCTTGAAAATGGCGATTATTTCGTTTTTATCAACTAAAAGATTAAACTTTAAACGACCGATTTATGAACAATCAAGAAGACGGAAAATTATTGGAAATCTTGCAGCAGGAAAAGTTCCTGGCTTTTTTTGATTTCTGCAAAATAGGAGAAAACGGCGAAAGCGAACTCGACGGGCTCTGCAAAGTTGCGCAACCGCAAGACATAGAAACTCTGGATTATATATCTTTGACTTTTATATTCGACACCCCAAGCGAAGGCAAACAGGCTCTTGCACGGCGCGTGATGGCAAAGTTTACAACCGACGTATTCAGAAAAAACCTTTCCAATGTGTACGCCGTAACAAACATCCCTGCAATGGTGCGCCAAACGGAAAATTACATTCACCAAATCGACATAATCTTCGCGGCAAAAGTAACCGAAGACATTAGAGAGGTTGTCAAGAAAATCGTCTATATTGTGAGAACGTCCGGCGGGCTAGACACTGAAGTTCCGCAATGGTGGGATGAAACCTCCGAAGCTCCCAAGCCTACCGAAGCCGAAAAAGCCAACTGGTCGGCGCGCATCAAGGCGTTCTTGGGAATAAAAAAGTAGTAAAAACTAGGCAATTTTTGCGCACGCCCGCCGTTTCAAGAAATTGAAGCGGCTGTTTTTTTAAAAGACAATTTAATACGGCAACATTTAAAATCTCAATTGCATAAAAATATGGATATTTGGTTTCACCCTTCAAAGGAAATCGATTCTCTTGTAAAATCCTGCGCAAAGAAAGCGGGATTTCCCGACGATTTTGACCCGCAAATACGCCCTGCAGACCCGCGTTTCGGCGATTTTCAGGCAAACGGCGTTTTAGCCTGCGCCAAGTCTTTAAAAACGAATCCCCGCGCACTTGCGCAAAAACTCGTAGAGGAAATTAAGGCGTCGCCGGATTTCGACGGCGAACTCATAGACATATCCATAGCCGGCCCGGGATTTATAAATTTCGCTCTTACAAAGAAATTTCTCAAAGCTTGGCTTTCAAAATTTAAAGGCGAAGCCGAATTAAAGTCCGCTGCCGGAAAATTTTATAACGGCAAGAAAGTCGTTATAGACTATCCTTCCCCAAACACCGCAAAACAAATGCATGTAGGACATCTGAGGCCCATGGTAATAGGCGAGGCAATCAAGCGCCTGCTTAAATTTTGCGGCGCGGATATAATTTGCGACAACCACATAGGCGACTGGGGTACGAATTTCGGAATCCTTATATACGGAATAAAGACGAGCGGATACAAACTAGACCCTTCAAACGAAAACTCCCTAGAAGATTTGGAACAAATGTATAAACGCGGCAGCGCCCTGGCTAAAGAGAGCAAAGAAGCCGCAGACGCCGCGCGCGCTGAACTTGTAAAGCTTCAAAACGGCGATCCCGAAAATGTCGCTTTATGGAACTCCATAAATAAAGTGAGCACGGTTGCGTTTGAAAAAATGTATAAGCGCATGGGGCTTACCGTGGACGTAACCCTGGGTGAGTCTTTCTACCGCGACAAAGTTGGCAGAATATACGACGAACTCATAAAAACAGGCATCGCCGAAGAAAGCCTCGGAGCGCTAGTAGTATTTCTGCGCGAACACGAACGTTTTAAAACGCAGCCATTTATAATCCGCAAGAGCGACGGAGCATCCAACTACGCCTCGACTGATTTGGCAACCCTTCTTTATAGAGTGGAGCACTTCAAAGCCGAAGAAATAGTTTACGTAACCGACGGCAGGCAGCAAGACCACTTCCAACAGCTTTTTATGACGGCCGCAAAATGGTTTTCCGCCATGGGCTATAAACTTCCCGAACTCCGCCACGTATGGTTCGGCACGATTCTCGGAGAAGACGGCAAAGCAATTAAGACCAAAAGCGGCGAACCAATAAGGCTGCGCGCGCTGTTGGACGAAGCGGTATCGCGCGCGAAAGCCATAGTCAGGGAAAAATCGCCTGAAATGTCCGAGGAGGAGGCCGATAAAATCGCCAACACTGTCGGGGTTGCCGCGCTCAGATACGCCGATTTGGCGCAAAACCGAACCAGCGACTACGTTTTCTCATGGGACAAGCTTCTGGCATTTGACGGCAACACCGCCCCGTACCTACTATACGCAGTCGCAAGAATCCACTCTATATTTAGAAAAACGGGAAAAAATCCCGACGGAGACTACGCCGCGAGCGCCGCGGACTTGGAAACCGAGCGCGAAATTGCCTTGGCACGCAAGCTTCTGGCGCTGCCCGCCGTGTTCGAGCTTACACTATCCGAACTTCGCCCGCACTTTTTGTGCACGTACCTTTACGAATTGGCGGGACTTTTCTCTTCGTTCTATAATGCCGATAAAGTGATAGTGGACGACGAAGCCGTAATGGCAAAGCGCCTTATGCTCTGCGCGCGCACTTTGCGCGTTTTGGAGACCGGGCTGAAAATGCTCGCAATAACCCCTCTGGAGAAAATGTAATGAGAATAAGCACGAAAACCGGAGACGCCGGAAAAACAAAATTAATGTTCGGCAGGGAAGTTTTAAAGTGCGACCAGCGCGTATGCGCGTACGGGGCAATCGACGATTTCTCAGCCACGCTGGGCTTGGCGCGGTCTTTTGCGGTGGGGGAACTTGCCGCATTCATAAAAAACTTGCAGGAAAAACTCGTATTTTTAATGACAGAACTGGCAACCGCAAACGCCGATTTCCACAAGTTGGAAGAAAAAAAACTCCGCCTTATCGGCGAAGGAGACTTAAAAGAAATTGAAGACAAGATTGATTCAATAGAACGCGATTCCACAATTTTCGACGGTTGGACATATTCCGGAGAATCCCACCTGCACGCAGGCCTCGAAATGGCGCGCGCGCGCTGCAGAGCCGCCGAAAGGGAAATTGTGAAGTTGAATTCCGTTGAGCCGCTGCCGCGCGCGCTTCCGTTGGTATACATCAACCGGCTTTCAGACCTGCTGTGGCTCTTGGCGCAGCAGTCGCTAAAAAAACAGGGGTAACAAAGCAAAAAAATACGCGCTCCGGCGCATATTCCCAAACTTCCGCTAAAAGATTTAAACGGTTTTTGATATGTCCGGACACGGCGCGCCAAAATGCAGAGGCAATTTTCTTGACGATATTTGAAAAACGGCGCGCGCAGAAAAACCGCACCCAAAAGACCAACGCCGATATTTCGCCGCAAAGTTTTAAAGAATCGATTTAAGGGCGCTAATTAAAATGGACGCAGATTCGGCAAGCGGCCTAGCCTCTATATGAAAAGTATCCTGCGCCCATCTGTTTTCAGTATTTATGCGGGCGAATAAAATATTGTATCCGCACGAATGGATTGTTTTTGCCAATTTGTAAAGCAACCCGACCCTGTCTGGAGTGCGGACGTCGAGAATTATTTTTCCGGACTCGCGCCGCATAAAAACGTCGGAATTTACCTCCGAAGAAAACGTGCGCAAGTCGCTGTAAAAGCGGTCGTTGATTTCGGAATCCAATGAAGTCGGATCGTTTAGCGCCGACGCTATCTGGCGCGCAAACCGCTCGCGCACGCGAGGATTGCCCGAAAGCCCGCCCGATACTCCGGTAACGTAAAAAGTGTCTATTGTAACTCTGTCCGGACGGGTCAAAATTTTCGAGCCTAAAATATCCAGCCCCGCAAGGCTCAAAATCCCCGCCAAAACCGCAAACAGACCTCCCCTGTCGTAGGATACTACGCAGAGTTTGCTGATGGAGCGGTTCGGGTCGTCGCGCCATTCCAGAATGGGCATATCGGTCGATTTGCGGCGCAACAGGCGCGCAATCATTTTTATGTGCACCGCAACATCGTCCCTGCCGTGAAATAAAAAATAGTTGCGCGGAAGGTTGGCAAAATGTTCCTTTAAAAGATTGGAGTGCATTTCCATATCGGGCATCGCCAAGAGTTCCTCCATTACCCTTGCGGCGCGCCTGCGGTACGAAGACTCGCGCTGCGATTCCTCTTTTTGCAAATACGCAAGCGTCCCGCTGAATAGCATTGAATGCAAACTCTGCTTGTACGAATTCCAAAAAGATTCGCTTGTTCCCATTGCGTCGCAAAAAGTGAGTATGTAAAGATATTTAAGATGCTCCTCGTTGCCCACAAGACTGGCGAATCTGGCTATAGACTTTTCATCCTCCACATCGTGAAGCTGCCAAAAACGCGCCATTTCAAGATGGTTTTTTATGACGAAAATTATGGGCTCGGCGTCGCTTGCGGGAACTCCCAGCCTCTCCAGCAGGCGCGCTGCGATTTCCGCGCCCACTTCCGAATGGCCGCGTATTCCGTCGCCTTTGCCTATGTCGTGAAAAAACAGCATCAAATAGACCGAAGCCGGAGACTTGGTCGAAACCAAAACCTTGTGGTATTCCCAATAGAGCGGATTGTCGTCGTCTTGGCGGGCGCAAAAAATTTTGTCGAGCTGGGCTATTGTATTAAGAGTGTGGATGTCGGCGGTAAAACGGTGGTAAAACTCTTGCTGCACCATGCAGGTTATGTCGCCGAACTCCTTTATAAAGCGCCCCAAAACGCCCCAAAAGTGCATCATTTCAAGAGTCGGAAATACATTGCCGGTGCGCTCCAGAATTTTCAGGAATGTGGCGTTGGTTTTCTTGTTGGCGCGAACCGCGTCGTCAATCAAATGGCGCGAGTCTTTTATCATAACCTCAAGCTTGTCGCTGGGAACCGCCCCGTATTCCTGGCAGTAAGAAAAGACGTTCACCAGGCGCGACGGTTTTGTCTTAAACACGTTGTACCACATTGCGTCAACTTCACCGCGGTAAATAGAAAATCCGTCCACGGTAAATTTGCGGTTGCGCGGCTTGCGCGCGCCCATATGGCGCATCGTAGCCAAAACGTCGCCCGGAAGAGTCAGCCCCATCCTCTTGCGCGCAGTCTTCGACACGGCGTCTATCACCCTGAAAGAATAGTAAATTTTCCGCATGAAAACCTCCACCCCCTGCGCTTCAGGCGTATCCGCAAAGCCCAAGCGAGCCGCTATCTTGGGCTGCGTCTCCAAATCCAGCAAGTCGTTTTCGCGCCCGAAATGGTAGTGCATGTCGTTGCGGACGCGCAAAAGAAAATCGTAGGCCTTTGAAACCGCCTTAAATTCGGAAAGCGATATTATGCGCCGCTTGGCGAGCTCGCGAAAATCAGAAGACCCAAAATTTAAGAACGTCTTCCAACCCATAGTCTGGGCGTCGCGCAAACCGCCTATTCCGTTTTTTATATTCGGCTCCTGAAGGTAGGGAGTCCATCCGAACTTCGCGTGGCGGTCGCGCTTGAGGCGCATCAGCTCGCCAAAATGCTCCTGTTTGTTCCGCGCGCACATAGCCTTGAACGCGCGTTCAAATACGGAGTATACCCTTTTGGAGCCGCAGATAAAGCGAGCATCAAGCATGGAATTTTTTGATATTACGTCGGAACAGGCGTCGGATATCGCTTCCCGGCATGTGCGGCTGGAATGTCCGAGTTTTAATCCCGTATTCCAAAGCGGGTAGAGTATTTCATCGACGATAAGGGTTTTTATTTCGGTGCCAACGGTATTGTCGTAAAGAAACATTATGTCTATGTCGCTCTTGGGGCATAGCTCCGAACGTCCGTAACCTCCAAGAGCTACTATGCAAAACTTGTCCGCCGCATTGCGCGCAAGTTTTAAGCGGCGCATGGTGAAATTTTCATATAGCTTTAAAATTATAGCGTCTATGCACTCGGCATGCGCGGCGCACACCCTGCGCCCGGAAGCGCCGTTATGGTGCGCGCGCATTACCGCAGAGTACGACAACTGCAAGCAATCCCTCACCTTTTCGGATATCGGACGGCCGCCAGCCGCCCCCAGGGATTTGCGGCATATATCGCCTATCTCGTCCGACAATTTTTCAATTTGCAGCATATGCGAGTTTCAAAATCGAACGTCTTACGCCAATTTAACAGTTTTGGAATAACTCTTCGCCGCAAAAATCACCAGCCGTGCTTTTGGGCGAATTCTATATAGTTGTCCCAGTCGTACGGCATCATATTGTGCGCTCCCTTGCGCAAATGAAATCCCATTGCGTCGCCATGGAACGGCTTTTCAACTTCGAGGTTTTCCATTTTCGGCATTTGCTTGGCGCCGAACAAGCGGTAAACGTTTTCGGCTTCAACCAATCCCATCAGTTCGCCTTTCGGATCGCCCCAGTAGTCTTCCGAAGCACTTGCCACATACACCAAGCGCGGAGCTATGCACGCGACAAGATTGTGCTGGTCGACAGCCAATTCGTTTTCCTTGCCGAAATATTTATTGAGATTGGGCGAAAACCAAAACGGGAAAAGCTTGCAAATCAAATCGATTCTCTCGCCGAAGCGGCGGCGTGAAATAGCCGTCCCCATACAGCCCGGATTGTTACCCAAAGTAAGCGTTACGCGCTCGTCCAAAGCCCCCGTAAGAATCGCCGTGCGCCCCAAACGCGACTGCCCTGTAACAGCTATTTTAGAGGCGTCTATTTCGGGCTGCGCTTGGAGGCAGTCAATAATTCTGGAATTTCCCCAAGCCCAAGCTATGGTCGCGGGACCTTTGGAAAACTTTGAAGATTTGCCAAAGATTTTATAAATGCTGTCCGCAGAGGAATCCTCTTTTTCCTTATCCGGATATATGTCGCCGTAATGCGCCGTCGAAAAAGCATACCCAAGCTTTAGAAGTTTTTCAACCGGCCAGCGGAACCCCAATTTTCCGCGGTGCTCATCGTGCGGCTTGTTGTCTTTGACTATCAAGGTAGGATACGACGTATTGCGGACCCAACCTGAAGGAAGAAATATTGCGGGATCGTCAACGACAGAATGATTGCCGCAAAAATTCAAACCGTGAAACACCGGGACAGGTTTTTTTGCGTTCTTTGGAATATAAAGCAACAAGTCTATAAAGTGCTCGCCTCCATCGTCCTTGAGATGTATGCGGATTTGCCTGCGGATGGCGATTCCCCCTAAAGCTCCGTCGCTTTCCTCGCGCACTTCAAAGCGCATTTCTTTCGGGCGGGGAGGCATGTAGCCGTACATTTGATCCTGTATATAATCAAGCACTTGCGGCCGCACAACCTGCATCCATTCAAACGCGTTTGTTGCCTTGAATTTGCCGTCGGGCGTGGAAAGGACGTCGGGCAGTTCAAATTGCGGGACTTTGGACTCGTCGTAATTCTCCCCAAACCGAGACTTTGGAAGGGCACAAAAAACCGACGACGCTAAAAATGCCGCAAGAAACGCGCAAAAAATTCTTTTTATTTTCATAATATTTCAAAATTAAGATTAAATATATACCTCCGAACGTTTGATACGATAAAGCACGCTAAAAAATTTTACAAGAATCAAAATATCCAACCTTGTTGGCGTTTTTGTTTTTTACATATAAAACGCGCAAAATTTTACGACAATAATATAACGCTTTGAAATTATTCCGCCCGCAACAGAAATTCGTTGCAAAAAGATAAAATAGTTTTGTTAAAATACCTGCAAATGGATATATAACGCCCATCCGAAACGATTCATAATTATGGATTATAAAACATCTCTTGGCATAAACCCCGCTAACGGGGAAAACGAAGTCGCGGGAAGACCGCTTGTGGAATACGCGAATATGCGCCTTGCCGCGATAGGAAAGCCGGTGTTCGGGAGCGAAGACCAATACCCGCTCCTGAAACTCGCAAAGCCGCTTCTTGAAAACTACCGCGAATTTTCCGCGCGCGCCGCCGAAACTTCATACTGCCCTCCCGACGAGCGCATTATGAAATTTTTAGAACAGTATCTCGACGACGTTCTCGACGAGCGCGAACCGCTGCCTTCTCTGCCGCACACAACTTTCATTTTGGACAGATTCGGCACGGCAAGAGTGCTTTCTTTAGCTCCAGACAAAGACGATTTCGACAACGGCATAGTCCAGTCCTACCGCGTCAGGCAGGGAATACTGAATAACCCGCACAACGACCGCCGCACTACTGCCGGAGTATTCCATATAGCCGAGGGCGGATTGCCGGTTCCCGCGGATAAAATAGAAGTTCCAAAAGTCGTTTTTAAAAATATGCTGAAGAACGCCTTTTTGGCTCCGGACGAAATTCTCGAGCTGCCATTTACCTCAACGCAGGAGGAAAAGGCAAAAATGTGGGTGTCGTTATTTTTGCGCCCAACGGTTTGCCCGGCAATCCCGAATAAATGCAAAGAAAAAAGTATGGAAATACGGTTTTTTGCCCCGGGAGGACTGGTAAGCAATCTGGACTTTGTAGAAAGCATATTCGGCAACGCGGGCAATCCGTATCTGCACAAAAACGACTCGTCGCTGTGCTACGATTCTTGGACGGGACATACGGGATGTATAATTCTGGCGCCGCACCTCGTAAACATGAAGAAAAAAGACTTGGGGCTTCCCAATGTCGCCGACGCTACGGAACGACAAAAGCGCGACGGAATGTGCTGGGCCGACGAAAACGAGCTTTACAACGGCGGCAAGCCTTTCAAGCTCACCGCGCGTTCGCCGCAAGGAGTGATAGTAACGCTAATCGCGGACAATTACTTCGGATACTCCAAAAAAGAGATAAAAACCCAAATTAGCTTTTCCGCCAACCTATACGGACAGGCTGAAGAGGAACACAGCGGAGGCGCGCTCGCATTCTCCAGCCGCGACTTGGGCGAAGACTTCTATTCATCTTCATACGAGCCAAACACAAAAAGCAAATTTTCGGATTTAGTGAAAATTCTCGGCGACAACATAGAAGTCTTTGAAGACGGATGGGCTAGAGATAAAAATTATCCGGACGTAATCTACGTAAACGAAAGCTCGTATTTTTCCCTAAAAACGCAAACAGTTTCCTGGGACAAAGACGGCGTGAAAAAATCCATAAAAATTCTGCCCGGGCAAGTTTATATCTCGCCGGCAGGATACAAGGTTGAGATGTCCCGCCCGCATGAGAGCCGCAGATGGAGGCTCGTGGGAATTGCCGAGGAAGGCGTCTATTGCCACAAGCCCGCAACCGTTTCAGGAGGCGGAAAAAGCGAAATCTCTAAAGACATTTCCGACGCCATAATCCACGGTCCT
>CALXLN010000045.1 GCA_944389215.1 uncultured Opitutales bacterium | reverse complement strand
AGCTAATCCAAAGACGAGCCTACGGATACAGAAACTTTGAAAATTACCGCTTGAGAGTACTTGTAGAATGCGGGGTGAAACTATGAAAGACAAATCTAAAAAATCAACCTATTCCACAACCTTTGGTATTGACCCAATTTTCAATGTAATCCACGCATAAACAAAAAAACGCGCGGCTCAACAATGCCGTGCGTTTTTAATACCCAGAAAGGGGGTCGAACCCTTATGACCGCGAGGTCGACGGATTTTGAGTCCGTTGCGTCTGCCAATTCCGCCATCTGGGCGTTTTGATAATGGTCAAAAGCAAGCCTTAAAAGCGGCGTTCTGTCAATAAATTTTTTTTAAATACGCCAATTTTCCAGAATCTGCACAGGTATTTTTTATCTGGCTATCAAGCAACGGACATATTATATCCGCATGGCGTTTAAAAATTCGAAAAATTATATTTATATTGCATACATTCGGTAAAAAATATGACTTCCAAGAAAAAATCTTTATTCAAAGCTATAAAAAAATTTGTTTATTTTATCTCGTATTTTTCTTGTGCACACCTTTGGGGAACGGTATGTCAAATGCCTGACTCGACTTTCTTGAATCTTGGGGAGTTTACCAATACCAACGCTTTTTATGAACGCGGAATCTACGGACAAAATGTAAATGTCGCCAATATAGAGTTGCATGTTCCGAACGTCTACGAAGATAGCTATCTCCTATTTTTAAAAGATGCAAACTATTCCACATATTATCCCGAGGAATACACAACCGAACGCATAGGCATACACCAAAACCAGACGCTAGCCGTGATAGCGGGCTACAATGCCGACTACCCCGACCAAAACGTCTCCACGGGACTTGCGCACAAGGCGGCATACACTGCAGTGCAAGCAGGAGAAAATACTATCTTACTATCAGCCGATAAAGTAATACTTTCAACATACGAAAAATTTTTCTCTAACGGCACGGAAGTAATATCGTCGTCATGGAAAGACTCCGGAGAAAACGGCCATTTGACCGGAGCCGTTTTGGATTCGTACGCATGCAAAAACCCGTCGGTAGTTTTTGTGGCGGCGGCTTCAAACGACGCCTCGGAAGGCGCAGGAAATGTCAATTCACCCTATAAAAACATGAATGTCGTAAAAGTCGGCGCGCTGGACGACACTACATGCTTCAAAACAATTTCCCCCTCAAGCTCCTACGGCCCGAACGATTTTTACAACCCTATAACCGGAGAAGTGGCAAAGGGCGTTGTAAGCGCCGTTGACATCTCCGCCGCAGGAACAGTTTACACTATGAAAGCAAACGAAACACTTGGCAACGTAAGCGGCACCAGCCTCGCAGCGCCCATAGTTTCGTCCGCGGCAACTCTCATGCTGTCCTATTCGAAAGAAAAAAATATGGATTCTTCAAGCAGAGACGCCCGCCTGATAAAATCAATTCTTCTAAACTCCGCCAAAAAATTGGATTCATGGGACAACGGCACGCAAATACGCGACTCCGCAACCGTAAACGGAAAAGTTTTTAACGGCGTTTTTACGACGGAACGCGCGTTGGACTACTACTCGGGGGCCGGCGCGCTAGACGCCGGACAGGCGCTCTCCGAATACGATAAATTCGGCTCAACATCTTTTCTTGGAGAAGTGGCAAAATCGGATTCAGTATTTTACTATTTCGACTCTGCTTCTGAAGACGCGGTTTTAAATGCAACTTTATGCTGGTTTGCAGGCTCGGAAGTTGACAACGTCATATACGACTCAAGTTTGAATATATCCTCGATAGACGCAAGCTCGTCGTATTTTGCCAACCTAGACCTGCGTCTATGGTATCAAGACGGCGCCGGAGAGCTTCAGCTAATGGCGCAGTCTATTTCCGAATACAACAACGTGGAACACTTGTATCTAAATCTAGACAAATCCGGCAGCTACGCGCTGGAAATATTTTTTAAAGACTTAATCTACGGCGATGCCGCTAAAGAAACTTACGCCTTGGCATGGAATTTAACGCAGCCTCAAATTCCAGAACCGTCTTGTGCCGCAATGCTTGCAGCAATATCCGCCTTTTTGGGAATCTGCGCCAAACGCATTGCGTCTTCCCGAAGATAAAATAGATTGCAGTAAAATTTTAAACGCCGCCGCAACTCGCGGCGTTTCTTGAAAAAATTCCGGATTAAAATATGGGATTTGCGTAAATAAAGCGGTTGTCGCCACGCGTTTTATACCGTTTGTTAATAGGCGCACGAATGGCAGCATGCATGTTTGCCTGTCGGGAAGTAATTAATGTAAAATCGTCCATGAAAAAGGATAGATTTTTCTTATTTTTCCGCAGCCGATATATAAATTTTTCGTTTTCTTCTACTACCAAACCGTTCCTCCTTCATATTCTGCGCGCTTTTGTTTTTAGCGCGTTTTATTCACTCTGCATGCTGCTTTCACTGCAAATATTTTCCCATTCCACTGGCTATCGGCTTTAGCCCCCACAGCCGGCGCGTTGCTCTTGCCTTCATTGGGAACCGCATTGTGCCGCAAGAAATTCCCGCGTCTTTTGAAAACGGAGATACTTGGGCTATGCGCATGTTTTACGACGGACTTTTCTGCTTGTCCAGCTATCAGAATTACGCAGCCGCGGTTGCGAAAAATTCAATTCGGTCAGGTTTTTCACATTGGAAAATTTATTTTCGGGGAACAGTTTGGTGGAATCCTATCAGTTTACATCAATATTTTATTTGTCGATTTACTACCGATACTTGTCTCCGACATTTGCGCCCAGACATCTTGTTTGATAAGTGCAAAATCTTTCGCGTATAGCAATAGAGTATCTCTACTGTAAAATCACGCGCGGGGCGCAAAGATTTTAACAAATACAATTTGCTTCGCCGTGCCGCTTGCAGTTGCGCCGTGCGCAATAGGTCCGCATTGTTTTGTTTGTTAGATTTGATTAATAACTCCGGATAAAATACGCGGCATACAAGCCAATCAAGCAGCAAAAATTACTCCAATCCCCTCCTCCGCACCGGGTAAAAGTAAAAAAAAACTTAATGGGAAAATCCAGCAGACGTCAACCTATCCCCGATATTCCGCCAGGCTTTCGGCTTGCAAGAGCCAGAATCCGCTTCCTACGCCTTGCGCTTTTTTTGCGCGCATGAAGGACAAATTCCGTTAAATGTAACGTTGACGTCGGATGCGCCTGCAAGAACTTCGGGAATGGAGACCGAGGATATATCAACGTCCCAAATCTTCCCGCATTTGGAGCATAAAAAATGGCCGTGCCTCTCAGACGCGTACTCGTATTTTCTGATCCCGGGTACTTCCACCTTTCTTATATAGCCCTCGCGCTCGAGATCGCCCAATATTCTGTAGACGCTCTCCTCCCTTAATCCCGGATTCTTTTTGGAAATAATTGCCATTATATCCTCTACGCTCAAGTGCTTGCATCCGCCGTAAAAAAGCCCGTAAACGATTCTGCGCTGGATGGTTCTTCTGAAACCAGCCTTTTGGCAAAACGCCTCAAACGACGCCTCGAATGTCTTTTCTCCGATTTTCATCGCGTCCAACATGAGCATTCGCTAAATAATTGCAACATTTTTATAAATAATACTTGACTGCTATTGTTAATCATTTACATTAAGTTGCAAAAGAAACGGAATTCCCGCGCTTGGAAAAACATCTAGCAAAAGCCGTCCCCCCTGTGAAACGGGCCCTTGCGGACAATAAAGCCGGGCGCAAACTCCGCCTAGATTTAACTAAACACCATAACTGCAAACGGAAGGAAAGCACCATGGAAAAAGACAAACTGACAAACAACTTCGGCATGCCGATTCCAGATAATCAAAACTCCCGGACAGCCGGTCCCAGAGGCCCTATGCTGATGGAGGACGTATGGTTTCAGGAAAAAATGGCAAATTTCAACCGCGAAGTGATTCCCGAAAGGCGCATGCACGCCAAAGGATCTGGCGCGTTCGGGACGTTTACCGTCACAAATGACATAACAAAATACACTCGCGCCAAACTATTTTCCGAAATCGGAAAAAAGACCGACGTATTCGTTCGATTTTCCACAGTAGCCGGCGAACGAGGTGCAGCCGACGCCGAAAGGGACATTCGCGGGTTCGCCGTAAAATTCTATACAGAGGAAGGAAATTGGGATTTGGTCGGCAACAACACTCCCGTGTTTTTCCTGAGGGACG
Source organism: uncultured Opitutales bacterium (assembly GCA_944389215.1). Lineage (GTDB taxonomy): Bacteria > Verrucomicrobiota > Verrucomicrobiia > Opitutales > Intestinicryptomonadaceae > Merdousia. Next base: position 8,589 of record CALXLN010000045.1, on the reverse strand, counting down.
GGCATCATTTCCCCGACCTAAACCACGCAGTCAAGCGCGATCCCAAAACCAATATGCGCTCTGCCAAAAACAACTGGGATTTTTGGACGAGCCTGCCCGAAGCGCTCCATCAAATAACTATCACTATGAGCGATGAAGGAATTCCGGCTTCATACCGAAACATGCACGGATTCGGAAGCCATACATTCAGCATGTACGACGCCGACTGCAACCTAGTTTGGGTAAAATTCCATTGGGTGTGCCAACAACCCATAAAATTTCTAACCGACGAAGAAGCCGAAGCCGTAATAGCCAAAGATAGAGACAGCAACCAGCGCGATTTATTTGAGCACATTGAGAAGGGAGATTTTCCGAGGTGGAAACTCTGCATCCAAGTAATGACGCAAGAACAAGCTAAGAAAATGCCGTACAATCCTTTTGACTTGACGAAGGAATGGTACACTGACGAGTTCCCGCTGGAGGAAGTCGGAATCATGGAATTGAACAAGAATCCCGAAAATTATTTCCAAGATGTCGAACAGGCTGCGTTTAACCCCGCCAATGTAGTTCCCGGAATAGGTTTTTCTCCTGACAAAATGCTGCAGGCGCGGCTGTTCGGATACGGAGACGCCCAGCGCTATAGGCTTGGAGTCAACCATTACCAGATTCCGGTCAACCGTCCGCGCTGCCCCGTAACAGGATATTCGCGCGACGGGCAAATGCGCGTTGACGGCAACCATGGAGCCAAGACTTCCTACGAGCCAAACTCCTACGGCGCTTGGACACAACAGCCCGAATACAGAATTCCAGCAACTCCGATATTTGGCGACGGAAATACATGGAATTTCCGCGATGACGACGACGATTACTACTCGCAGCCTGGAAGGCGTTTTCGCGCAATGACGCCGGAACAAAGAGAGAGGCTTTTCGCAAATACCGCACGCGCAATGGGAGACGCTCCCGAATTTATAAAGCGGCGCCATATAGAAAACTGCTCAAAGGCTGATCCTGAATACGGCAAAGGTGTCGCAAAAGCGCTTGGGTTGGAATGATTTCTCAATGCGCTATAATACCGGGCAAATACATAAAAGCTCCGGCGACAATCCACGTCCCGCCCGCCGCAACCGGCGGGCGCTTTTTTTTAAAGCAACAAGCCCATCGCGCGGAATAAAAACTTCGCACAACACATTGGACTGGAACCGCCCGGATAAAATGGCGGACTCTGCAATGCTAAAACAAAAAACTGGGACTTACTATATATTCGCGCTTAAGACGACCGCGCCAGCAAATTTATGCGCAGAGAAATCCAGCATACTCAACCGGAGCGCACGCTGCCTCCTGCCGAGCTTTTTACACCCCGAAAATTTATGGGGATAAATGTCGCAAAATATACTTTCGCTAAGCAGTCGGCACGCCGAAGGAAAAATGCGCCGAAGAAAAAGCCGATTACTTGTTCCAGGGCAACTTTGCAAGCAAAGACGCCATTGCACAAGTATTGGAAATACCGGCGTAAATAAGCCCGCAGCCGACAAACGCAGGCAAAAGCGCAAAGGCAGAGTTTGAAACTAGCGCCAAAACACTTCCCAATAGAACCAAAGTTCCGGCGACAATCCTAACCTGCCGTTCCATAGACATAACCTTGTTTTCATAGACTATGTCCAGCTTTCCGGAAAGAGCTGCAATGCCGTCTTTTATTATGTAGACGTTTGAATATCCGGCTTTTTCCAGCTGCACGGCAGCCTTGCTGGCGCGCATGCCGCTTCTGCAAAGAACGCACACCGGCTCTCCTTTCAGACGGCACTCTTTTATAAAGTTTTTGGCGTCGAAACGCGGCAATTCTATAAAGTAGTGTCCGCGCTTTAAGGCGATTTCAGAATGCTCGGATGCGTTGCGGACATCCAGGACAATGGCGTTATCGGGAATGTTCGCGAAATCTATTTGATTCTTGTAAAGTTGGTTTTCCATTTTTGTTGCTATGAATTTAGCGCTTTCCATGTTAAATACCCGCCGGAAAGGTTTGCGGCGTTAAATCCGTTTTGTTTAAGTATGCGCTCCGCCAGATATCCCCGAAGCCCCACCTGGCACGAACAAACAATAAGGCAGTTCTTGTCGATTTCATTTAAACGAGACCTCAACTGCCCAAGAGGAATGTTTACAGAACCTGGAATCTTGCCGTTGGAGGTTTCCGACGGTTCGCGTACGTCTAAAATTACCGCGCCTTCGGGAATTTCGCCGGCGTAAACCGGAGTTGATTTCCCCGATAGCACGTTAGACGCCACATATCCCAAGTAGTTTACCGGATCTTTCGCGGAGCTAAATGGCGGCGCGTACGACAATTCAAGCCCGCCAAGATCACCTGCTTTAATGCCGCTAAACATGGCTTGAGCTATAGTATCCACGCGTTTGTCGACGCCGCTTTGCCCAATGATTTGAGCGCCAAGTATAGTTCCGTCGCCAGAAAATATAAGTTTTGCGTCCATGCGTGTTGCCCCCGGATAATACGAAGCTGAAGAAGACGGATGGGTATAAATTTTAATATACTTTTTCCCAGCGGATTTTAAACGTTTTTCAGTCATACCCACACTCGCGGCGGTCAATTTGCCAAGTTTTAAAACTGATGCCCCGTATGTGCCTTTATATGAGCTTGAAATTCCCGCAATATTGTCTGCTACAATCCTACCCTGCTTATTGGCGGGGCCGGCGAGAGGAATATGTGTTCTTGAGTTGAAAATTGGCTCGGCAATTTCAACGACATCGCCCGCCGCGTAAATGTTTGGATCGGAGGTTTTCATGTGTTCATCGACTTTTATATAGCCGTCTTTGGAACATTCAATACCCGCCTCTAATGCCAATTTAGAATTTGGTTTTACGCCGGTCGAAGAAATCACCAAGTTAGAGAATAGGCGTTTACCGTCGTCTAAGACCGTATAGATTCCGCCGTCGGCTTCCTCGTATTTTTTTACGACGCGCCCGAAAAAGACATTTACCCCCATATCTTTTAATTCGTCAGCCAGAGGCCGCGCCATTTCCGCGTCGAATACCGGCAATACATGGCCGCTCCTTTGCACAAGATTTACCCCCACACCCCTGCTGCGCAGGTTTTCAGCAGTTTCAAGCCCTATGAAGCCTCCGCCGACAATCGTTACAGACGGTGAATCCGCATTGAGGGAAGCAATAATACCGTCCATATCCGACAAAGTCCATAAATGGCGCACTTTTTCGTTTTCATCGCCTTCAGTTTTTGGCGAGAAGGCTTTGGCGCCCGTAGCAACAACGAGGATATCGTAGTCTTCATAATATTCTTTTTCTTTGTTTTTTACCAGAACGCGCTTACCGTCTCTGTCTATTGACAATGCTTCGGAACAAACTCTGGCTTCTATGTTAAACCAGGCAGAAAATTTTTCTGGTTTTGTTACAATCAAGTCTTCTCTATCGGCGATAACTCCGCCTATGTGGTACGGCAGGCCGCAGTTTGCGTAAGAAACGTATTTCCCGCGTTCAAGAATTAGTATTTGGGCTGTTTCGTCCAATCGCCTCAACCGCGCGGCACAGCTTGCGCCAGCGGCAACTCCGCCTATTATAACAATCTTTTTAGATTTATTCATATGGAAATATAACTTTTTAAGATTTAAAATAAACTATATTGACTCAATAACAAGACTTTTTGGAGCTAGAATCCCCCCCACATTCATTGTTTTGTGCGGAATGTGTAAATGCGCGGCAGTTTTAATGCAGACGGCGCGAACCGAGATTTAATCTTCCCGCAGGTAAAAAAACGGCAGGCGCTTTCTATGCAGGCTGAAATAGCCCAAACAAAATTTTTGAATTAGGTAAAATTTTTTGGGGATCGTAGTAAAGGGCGGAAAATTTATAAAGCTCCTCCTTCCTATAAAGAAGGCCCTAAGCCGGTATATAAAATTGCAGAATGGCGATAACTTTAATCTTTGCATGGGAAATCCGATATTAAGCCGTAATATATGAAACAGATTCTAAAAAACATACCAAAAAACGAAGTATTGAATCTCTCTGATTTGGTGGAAATACACCCGGGACAAATAATAAGCAAAACGCTCGCGCAAAACGACAAAGTAAGCATTACTTTGTTTGCCTTTGACGAGGGCGAGGAAATTGGCGCGCACGACTCAACAGGAGACGCTATGGCAACCGTACTGGACGGAAAGGGACGCTTTAGCGTCGGTGGCAAAGAGCACATAGTGAAAGCAGGAGAAACTATAGTGATGCCGGCGGGCATCGAACATTCGATATTCGCCATAGAACCATTCAAGTGGATGCTAACCGTGGTATTCCCTAAATAGAAATTAAATGGCAGGATAGATTCAAATTTTTGAGTGGGTTGTTTGAATTAAGTTGCGCAGATTTGTGTAGCCACAATTCTTTCATTGTACAAAAGGATAAAAAGTTCGATTCTTTTGTTCTATAATTTTAGTACAAAATACGTTTGCGAGCGAACACAATACAGCGATAATAATCTGTGTATTTAAAATTTACGGCTGCAACGACAATTTACTACAATAACTGCGCGAAAAAAAATCATTGAATTCTTAGTGTAAATACTTACACAAGTTTATATGTTAATGGCAAATGTAGTCTGGCCGGCCTTGTATTGCGCTGATTATTTAACATTATGGTACGTAATATTGCCGAGCGTTGCGATAGAAGCGTTTTTCTTTGGAATGGCTTTTTGCGGCGGAAATTTCCTAAAGGGACTATCTGCATCGATAGCTGCAAATTTCGTTACAACGATGTACGCCCTGATACCCATAATTCAATTAAGCGCCCTAATTCCAACATTATTACACGACTATTTTATTAATAGAGCAACGTTTTCCTTTTCGGGTTGGACTTTTAGCGCAGTTTGGATAATACTCTTTAATACGTTTTTCGAATATTGGGCGGCATTTATATTTGTAAAATTGTTTTTTTACCGCAATAAACATTTTGAGAGGAATAAAATGGCGTGGATATTTGTATTGACCGGAAATATAATTACGTTTGCACTAGGAATGTTGATTCCGTATCTTATTGGATATGAAGCAAACATATAAAATTATATCCACAAACGCATTATTATAAGTCCCAACGGAACAAACATCTTAAACCGGCTTAAATAGTTGAGAGCCTCCGAAACCTAAGAAATAACAATCGGCAAAACCTTCCTGCAAGCGCATTTTATTGGGGCGAACAAAGTTGCCGCATACAAAGTTTTTGTACATTAATGCAGCAAATATACCGCTATTTAGATTTGGCGCAAAACTAGTTTAGATAAAGATTTGCCTAATTTTTATATTGAAAGAACATATTTGATTGTTGCTTATATGGTTCAGAAAATCAGAGTCATTTTTATATTTTTTAGTGATTTTCCCAATTTTAAACAGTCTCAATAGCATGGGGACATTCGGTTGAGCCGCAAGATTAAGGAAAATGAAACAATTAATATTATACACAGCTACAACTTAATATATTTATAGCATACTTGCCTTTGTATGCTGAGAATAAAAAAATAATCCTCCAGCATAAAAAATTCCTTATGCGCATATTAATATTATTTTATCTTCAACTTTTGCATTCTATATCATAGTTCAACTTGCCTGTTAACGCACTTTAAAATAAGCCGGCCGCATGGAAGAAATCCTTGCCACTTTTAACTTCGCTTACAAAAGGAGTCAGACGTTTATATTTGATTTAACGAATATCCTTTATTTTATCAACTATAGATATGCGGTCGATTTTAACGCATTCGTCTTTATCGGATTTTGTGTCGTATGCAATATCTATGCACTTTTTCTGAAATTTTCCGTCATTTCCCAAACATTCAAATTCTAGGCAAACAATTACCGTTAGATCAGACTCTGGCTTATATCCGCTATCCGAAAAATCGAATGCAAACCATATGCCATTTTTTGTTTTGCGCCCCTCAATATTATCTATGTAATAGTAATCTCCAATTTTAAATGTGTCTTTTAAATCTACGGACCGTCCGGTTGAGTTTCTATCCTCACAAATCTTGACAAATCGGAGAGTCTTGCTGATTGCTAGGTTGGTTTTTCCTTAATTAGCAGGTATGTTTTATAGAGAACTTATATTAACAAAGTTTAAGTTTCTTGTCTAACCTTTCCCACTTTTTATACTGAGTATTGGGATCTGTTATATATCTTTTTCTTCTTCGCGCCTTTCGTAATTTTCTATTTCTTCGTCTTTAGTTACATCTTGCTGCGTGTATTTTCTTAGTTCTTCTATATTTTCATGTTGTTGAGGACGGTATGATTTGGTTTAAATTCGGTGTTAAAATATATTGAATATATAAAAATTATAATTATGTAGATTTTGTATGGTTTTAAGATTGTTCCTAATATCTATTTTTTTGTATTCAGCTTGTTATGCGGAGAAATCGACCAAAGAAGTTCAGGCATACAATATGATTGAAAAAGTAAAAGCTGAGAGCGTTATTCAAAAAGGTTTAATCAACTCTATATATTTTCTCAATACCGAATATTTTGTTTTGGAAGGTGAAAACAAGAAGATTAAAAATCCTTTATATTCTCCAGAACAAGCCAAGGATTACATTAATCTTCTTATTAGAAGTTTCAATCTATCGCGCGTGGATGCTCTCGACAAAATAAAAGACCATATATATATGGTGGAAAATCGTGTTTCAGAACTTGTTCAAGAATACAAAGAATTGTGGATTCCCTCCAAAGACTTTTACGACAGATTAAAGTTAATAAGCAAAGACTTTACTAAAAGATATAATAACATTGTTTCCATGGCGGAAGAGGATAAAACTTTTGATGGTTTCATATATAAGAAGTGTGGTTTTTATGAACCCGGGAATACATCTTTACAGCGTTCTTTGTATTACCAGGGGTTTAATCCCGAATTCTGCAAATCGATGATCTATGAAAATAAATACGGAGGCATGGACCAGCCGCCGTTGAATATGACGCCGTCAGATGAAGATTTAAAGGCAAACATTGTTCCCAGAGATGCAAGAAAAGCCTACCAATACGCCATGTTGAATTCAACGTTGTTTGACACAAGCAATTATGCCAATCTCTGTTTAAACGGAATAGGCACCGAAAAAAGGCCAGATATTGCAGCACTTGTATTTTCATGCAGTGTTTTTTGGAATTGGTCCGCAAATGATATCATTAAACAAAAAAATGAGTCTGACTTTTGGTGGGAAATCCGTGAATATTTTTTACCTCTATACGCCTATATGCTCTACCATGGAATTGAAGTAAAGAAAGACAAAGCCAAATGCGACACAATTTTGATGATTCCAATTTATAACGAATGCTGGAAGAATTTTTATTGCGGTTGGTTTGCGCCGAAAGATTTTGAATTTGCTGTGTATTGCTTGGAGCTTTTAAATAAGAAAGTCTCTGAGGGAAAGCTGGAAGAAGTATTGAAGAATATAGAGGACAAGCCGTTAAAATTGCCCTCAGAATATTTGGCTGAGATATACGAAGGGAAATTCAACCCCAAGCACAAAGATCCTAAAAAAGCCTCGTATTGGAGAGATATTGCAGATAAACAAAAAAATATGCACCTATTGAAACAATAGGCGCGTATTTTTTCTTGTTTGCTAAATGGCCTAGCGTATGGCGCGCAATGAAGATAATACAATAAACGCGCGTCTTCCCCGTTTAGAAAATATTATTTGTCGACTTGCATTCTATGCCCGTATTTGTCGGCGGCGGTGCGTTCCATCCCGTCTGCCTTTGTATTTATTCCATCAAATTCTATTTTTCTGGAAAAGATTTTCTTTGGATCCTTTCCTTTATTTATTGGGATATTCTTAACGCTTCCTCCTTTATAAGGTCCTCCATTTGAGTCATTGTAACTGCCATTGCTTCCCGTTACGACATATTTTGCTTTAGAAGCATGTACGATAGCATCATATGCCCAGCCATTGTCAGTTGTAGCGCTATCGAATGATTGAAATGAATCTTTTGCAGGGCCTTCAACTGCATATACATCTATATTTGTCGTTAAAGTAGTTCCGTAATAATAAGGTGTAGATCCTCCAATCGGGGTTAACCTCCAAATGCCGATAAGCCCATTTTCTTCAATTGCATCAAAAGCAACAGATTCTTTATTAAAACTTATTTCTTCCCCAGTATCGCTATCTTTCTGTTGGTATGTCAGATCAAGAATTATTGTTTGTCTTCCTTGAAACGGTGTTTTGAACAAAGTGTTAAAAGCCAACCATATTTTATCTTTTTCACATTGCACCTCTCCTTTTTGTATATTTGCGTAATCTTCTATTTTGCCTGCCAATATCTCATTGGCTGCCTTTATAAACTCTTCTTTTTCATACCCAAAAAGCCCTGGCTTATTACTAATATTCTTCCATTTTAATTCATCACCGGCATCAATCTTAGAATTTGGATCATTGCCGGTTTTAAAAGTGTTTTCATCTGAACTATCGCCAATACCAGAGTTTTCTTTATTACTGTGCATTTCTGAAGATTCGCCACTTCCGCCGCCATCCGAAACCCATTGGCCGCCGTCCGATTGCCCCTTGGGCGCACGCGGCTGGTCGGGGCGGTAGGTCGGTTCTTCATCTTCGGGATTTTCGGGAGACTC
>CALXLN010000044.1 GCA_944389215.1 uncultured Opitutales bacterium | reverse complement strand
GCTTGCTCGGGTTGTTGCCGTGCTGGGGAATGCAGGTCGGGGGGGTTTGCGTAAAGCATGGGTTGGCAAATCCAGCGCCGCGCATGTAGCAGCGGTAAGCGGCTGTTACGCTGCATCCTTGGGCGTTTGTGGAAAGGTAGAATACGTTTCCGTAGCCGCCGGTGCAGAGCAGGACGGCGTCGCCGGAATCGCGTTCAATTTTGCCGTCGAGAAGGTTGCGGACGATGATTCCCTTTGCGTGTCCGTCGACTTTTACCAAATCCAACATTTCGCGGCGGGTATACATCTTAACTTTGCCTAGGCCTATTTGCCTTTGCAGAGCCGAATATGCGCCAAGGAGAAGCTGTTGGCCTGTTTGTCCGCGAGCATAGAACGTGCGGCTGACTTGCGCCCCGCCGAAAGAACGGTTTGCGAGCAGACCGCCGTATTCGCGCGCGAACGGAACGCCTTGCGCCACGCACTGGTCGATGATGTTGACGCTTACTTCCGCCAAGCGGTAGACGTTGGCTTCGCGCGAACGGAAGTCGCCGCCTTTTACGGTGTCGTAAAAAAGTCGGTAAATGCTGTCGCCGTCGTTTTGGTAGTTCTTGGCGGCGTTGATTCCGCCTTGGGCTGCAATGGAGTGCGCGCGGCGCGGGCTGTCCTGGTAGCAGAAGCAGGAAACGTTATAGCCCTGTTCGGCGAGGCTCGCGGCGGCGCTTGCGCCGGCAAGTCCGCTGCCGACTACGATAACGTGGAATTTGCGGCGGTTTGACGGATTTACCAGCTTGGCATGGAATTTAAAGTTGGACCACTTTTCTGCGATAGGTCCTTCCGGAATTTTAGAATCCAAATTCATGATTTTCCCTTATGTTTTAAATTGTTACTTTGCGCTTTTTTGGCAGTCCGCTTTTAGGAAGTCGTAATTTACAAATATCGGAGATTTGCCTTCGGCTTTTTGTTTTTCTATTTGGGCAACAACTTCCTTAACGGGCAATATTTGCAGAGGGGTGTACTTTGAAATCAATGCAGCGGCTGGGTTTATCGAGAATCCGGCCGCGATAACCACGCAATAAGCCACCGCTATAGCGTTCAGGCGGTATCTCCATTTCTCGTCGCGGAAACCGATGCTCTGGAACATGCTGGATACGCCGTGAGAAAGGTGGAATCCAATTACAACCATCGAGAATATGTACGCGAGCGACACCCAAGTGTTGGAAAAGCCCAATATCATCATTGCGTAAACGTCGTGTATGGTTTTGCCTTCGTACATTCCGCTTGTGGCGATCCAGTCGAGCACTTTAAACTCGGGATTGAGCTTTAGCATAGTGTAATGGAGTATGTGGATTAAGGCGAACGCGATTACAATCGTTCCTGTATAAATCATAGTACGCGAAGCGAAAGTCGAGGCTAGATTTTTCTTTACGGCATAGGTTTGCGGACGGGCTTTATTGTTTTCAAGAACCAACAGGTATGCCGTCAAAAAGTGCAGTACAAAACACGCCGCTAGTGCGCACCTGAAACCCCAGAGGAATTCCCACGGCAATGTTTGCAGGAAGTTCGCATAGGCGTTAATGGCGTGCGGTCCGCCTTCCAATGTCTGCAAGTTGCCGAGCATATGCATCAACAGGAATGAGGCCAGCACAAAGCCGGTTATCGCCATCACAAACTTCTTTATGAGCGATGACAGAATCGATTTCTTTATAGTACCCATGATTTTTAGTTTCGATTATATTTCTAAAAAATTTTTAAAGTTTTAATAATGCAAATCCTCCTCAAACTTTCAATCTTTCTTTTCTAAAATTTCCTCAAATTTCATAATTTTTTGAGACATGGGCTATTGCGGATAAAAAACGCGCTTGGCTAATTTTCTGGAGTTTATTTGCGCGGTGAAAGGTTTAAAGTCTCGCGCGGCAATGATTGCATTGAATAGGGGAAGCATAGCCGTTGAATATGCGCGGAAGCCTAGCGGTTTGCGTATAAAGGCAGCCCTTGAAATGGTATTATGTTCAAAAGGCGCTTGCGCAGTCTGGTAAATGGCATTGCGGACAAGTTTTTTAGCGGAGCCGATGCGGAGCCTGTGCAAAACAAGCCTGTGCAACTGTTGCGCCCGCGGTTTATTTGGCGCGCAATGTAGCCGTGGGTACGTTTTCGCACGGGGGCTTGCCTTGGTTGGATTTATTCAAAGATGGCTGCGCAATTTTGTGGAAAAAGTATGCGTTTTGCAGAATTTTACGCGTGTTGCGGGCTTAAAATGCAGGGCAAAGTAAAAAATCGAAGTTAAATCCTTCGCGCTAGTTGCGGAAATATTTACTTCCGGTAAATTGCAAATGTTTCTGGCACAAAGCTTGCGCCCAATAAAAATTTCCGCGCGCAGCGGTTATTTAGCCGACGCTTGCCCGTGCGCGCCGAAGACTCTGGCAACGGCGTTTAAAAATCCGTATCCGTTGCGGGTGTCGGGCTCTAGAACGCAGCCTTTTGTCCATTCGTTTAGGGCGTTTATGACAATTAATTTTGGCTTTCCCGCGCGCGTGTTTTCATCCGCCCAAGCTTTTGCCTTGCGCAGGAAATATTCAAAGCGTTCGGGGGTGTTGCCGGTTGCAACGGGAACGTATACGCCTTGTGGAAAACGCGGGTTTGTGTCCCAACCGCAAGTTACGTTTGCGTAGAATTGCACGTCGGGATATTCTTTTGCCAATTTTGCGAAGTTCTCATACACAGTCTCGCCCCACAGTTTATAGTTTTTGTCGGGTTTGCCTGCGTAGTCCTGCCAATAGCTCGAGCTGAAAGGGTCGAGTTCAAGCCAATTATAATAAAATACTCCGGCGATTTTTAATTTTCGCACGTCCGGAGACCATTTGAAATCGTCGCATTTTACCTGTATCTCCAAGCCGGGAAACCCCGCTTCTTTTGCTTTATTCTCAAAATAGTCCAATTCCAGCTGGACTTTTTCGGCTGATCCGAAACACGTTATCAGGTTGTGCGTTGCAAAAATTTGAAATAGCGGTTTGCCGCCGATTTTATAGTAGTTCGGCTTCTTGAAGAATTCTATGAAACGGGGCACTAGCACATTTTTAAATGCTTCGGAAGTTACATCGGGTTTTGACCTAATATTTTGGCGCCCGTGCTTGTCTTGGCATTTTACCGGGACTGTGCGCTCCCAAAGATCGTCGATAGCGTGGTTTGCCCACATGATGGCGAACTTCATTCTCTCGTTGTTGGGCGCTTTTAAAAAGGCGTTTAGGCTTCCCTCCAAAAACGGTTTTCCTTCGTGCCAGTACCAGTCGCAAATAAGAACGTTTATTCCCGCAGCAAGGCAGGCGTCTATTTTGCGCGCGGCTACTATTGGATTGTCTTCGGGTTCGTATCCCCCAAGCGGCACATAGGGTTGCTTGTGTCCCGTTTTTTTGGGCCTTGCCTTGTATACGTTTTCCCATTCTCCGGTGCCGTCCTTAAAAAGCCCGAATTCCGCCCAGCGCTTTTCTGGCTGGTAGGCCGGCCAGACATATGCGGCAACATCGTAACTGCCGCCGGATCCTTGCGCCTGCGGCTCCTCCGTTTCGGCGTATGCGCAGAAGCATAGCAATGTTGGCAATATTGTGGAGGCAAACGAATTTTTTACAGAGAAAATTTTTTGTTTTATATGCGAATAAAATATAAAATTCTGAGCCAATAATGGTTACTTTGTCTGCTTTGCGGATTTGCTGCGGGCTAGACGTTTTGCGTACATTTTGCGCGAAACTTTTCGGAAAGCGTCTGTCATTGCGTAGTCGGGAGTGTCGCATATGTCCACGATTCCGAACGCGAAATTTTCTCCGTCCGGCCTTCCCGTAACGGGCTGGTCTCCCCACTGGAACCAGTGCGCGCCAATTATATGGGGGTTGGCGAGAGCATCTGAGATGTAGTCGTTGAATTTTTTCACGCGCTCCTTTTCAGAGCGGCAAGCGCAAATTCCGTAAACGCCGAAGTTTCCTTTGTCGATTCTTGCGAACGTGTATTCGCCTATCAAAATTGGAACGTCGGGGAAATCTTTCGGGAGGTTGGCTTGTTTAGTCGGGTTTAAACCGTATAGATTCATTGCGACGATATCGCATATTTTGCCCGCGGCGTTTACGGGGATGCTGTCGCGCCAGGCGAACCGGCAGCTTATGTAGAGAGTGTCGGGCGATACGCTTTTTACGGCGTCGCGGCAAGAGGTGAAGTATTTTTTGCAGATTATTTCCTCGAAAGAGTCCATGTCGCTTGCGAATTCTTTCGACTCGGACTCAATGGGCGTGCGGTTTGAACTCAATTCTGCCCAATCTTTAAAAGACGTTCCCCATGCGGCGTTGAGTTTTGAAATGTCGTTGTATTTCTTCTTTAATATGTTTAAAAACGCTTTTTTTGTGGGCTGCTCCGGGGGGCAGGTTAGGGCGGCGGCGGCTATCATGCCGTTTTTTGCCTGCCAAGAAAGCTCGTTGTCCACGATTACTCCTATGCAGTAGGGGGAATTTATCTGTGCCGAAAGCTTTGAAAGAATCTCCCTCATTTTGTTGTCAAACTCGGGCTCGAAAAAGTCAGGGAAATCAGCCCAATGCAAGACCAGATTTTTGTTGTTGCTTTTAAGGTACGATATTCGCGGCGAATTTACTTGGATTACATACGGAATTTCCTGAAAGTTTATTAGAGCCGAATGCGACCAGGCTCCGACTGTATTAAACCCCCATTTTTTCATTCTTTGCAGGTTGCGTTCGGCGCGCGCATAGCCGTCGTCGCTGCCGTGCTTTATGAAGTCGTTATATCTATTGAAAGAATACGTTCTGCTCTTTTCTCCTTCTTTCTTATATCCGTGGCGCGAATGCCTGCCGGGAAAAATAAAATTTTTGTCGAGAGATTCAAAGTAGAATTCGCGGTCGTCCAATGTTGTGTAGGAGGATTCCGCAACGGCGTTTGCGCCTACAGACCAGAAAAGGTTGCCCTCGGGCGTGATTAAAAACCATTTTCCGCCGACTTTTTGCACCCTGAATTTGCCAGTGGCCTTGAATTTGAAGTTATCGTTTAAATATCCGCCGTATTTGTCCCTGTTTTTTATGTCGGAGAGTTTTGCGTTATATTTGGCTTCGCTTTCCTTGCGGGCCTGAAAGTCGGCGTCGCTTTTGATTTTTCCGGGCCAATCGCGGTGTTTAAATTGGCCGTATTTGTCTATCATTGGGAAAAATTTTTCGCGCGGTATTGAGAATATTGGATCGTCCAAAGGCGCGTAGCTTCTTTCGACAAGCGTATTTTTCACCCCGAAAAACAGCGATTTGTCGAAGAACCATTCGCCATTCCAATCTAGCTCTTCAAATTTGAAATCGTCTATTGCAAGCCGCGCGCCTTCGTAGGATGTCATCCGAAAAACCGCCGACTGGCAGTCGGCGGGAATTCTTGTCGAGCATTTTATCTGGCCGGTTTCTCCTATTTCTCTGCCGAATTCTTGATAGTCCGCCATGCTTTTTTTGCCGTCTGCGCCCTTTATTTCAAAGAAAGCGTGGTTGCGCTTGCCTTTTCCCAATTCGAGAACCTTGTATTTGAAAGAGCATATATAAAGTTTGCCTTTTTTTAAACTTTCTTTGGGCAAAATAAGCGTATCCGGCCAGCGCGCATTTGTATTCATATTGTCGAATATTATGGAGGCGTTGCCTTTGATTGTTTCTTCGGGCGATTCGCTTATCGACGGGTTTGCCGCAAAACGCGCCAGGTCAAAAAATTTTGTGTCGTCCGGGGACTCAAATCCCGTTTCGATAAGAGTTGTTCCGGCAATGCTTGCGTGGACGGCCGCAGACATTAATGCAAAGTACAGGTAAATGCGTTTCATTTCACTGAAGATTTCTATACTGGGCGCAAAAAACGCCAAGCAAAATTTGCGCTTGGCGTTAAAAAGCATTTCTTAGACAGGCGCTTTTACATGTATAGACCGCCGTTTACCGAAAGCACTTGGCCGGTTATGTAGCCGGCTTGGTCGGACGCAAGAAATGCGCAGGCGGCGGCTATGTCTTCTGGTTTTCCCGTATGCTTAAGCGGGATGGCGTTCTTTAGGTTTTCCATAATGGATTCGGGAAGAACGGCAGTCATATCGGTGTCTATAAATCCTGGGGCTATTGCGTTTACCGTTATGTTGCGCGAGGCCACTTCGCGGGCCAGCGTCTTTGTAAACCCTATAATTCCAGCCTTTGCTGCGGCGTAGTTGCATTGCCCCGCATTCCCGGCCAGAGCAGTAACGGAGGTTATATTTATAATTCTTCCGCTGCGTTTGCCCATCATCGCGCGGATGAGATTGCGGCACATATGAAAGCATGACGAGAGATTTGTGTCCATTACGGCGCTCCATTCTTCGTCGCTCATTCTCATCAGAAGATTGTCTTTTGTTATGCCCGCGTTATTGACCAAAATGTCTACGGCTTCGTATTTTTTCAATACGCATTCGCACAGGGATTTTACTTCCGCGGCATTGGACAAGTCGGCTGCAAACGCCTCCGCTTTGCCTCTGGAGGCGTTGATTTCTTCGGCGACTTTCCCGCATGAAGAAATGTTTTTGCTCACGCATATTACCGTGCATCCGCTTTTTGCCAAAGTTTCTGCGATGGCTTTTCCGATTCCTCTGCCCGCGCCGCTTACGAGGGCGATTTTATTTTTATATGTCAGTTCCATAAAGTTTATTGTTGGCAGTTATTTTTTTGATTGTCCAAAGTGCTTGTCCGCGAAATCGCAGTAGTTCATCCAGTCGTAAACGGTTAGGTCGTGTTTGCCGACTCTCAGGTGGTATCCGACATCCCCGTGGAAGGGTTTTTCAGGAACGAAATTGTCCATAGTCGGCAGCTCTTTAGCGCCAAAGAGCTTGTAGATTTTTGCAGCTTCGACAAGCGCCATGAGTTCGCCTTTGGGATCGGCCCATTTGTCTTCGGTTGCGCTTGCCACGTATACTGGACGCGGCGCCAACATCGCAAGAAGCTGGTGCTGGTCTATTGGCATAGAATTTTCGGCGTTTTTGTACTTATTTAAATTTTTTGAGAACCAGAATGGGAATTGCGTCGTTATTATATCGACAGTCTCGCCGTAAGCCCGCCGCGAAATTGCCGCGCCCATGCAACCTGAATCGTTAGATGCGCATATCGCCACGCGCTTGTCGTACGCGCCGGTTAAAAGCGAGGTCTTGCCCAGGCGGGAATGTCCAACGACAAAGATTTTGTTTGAATCGATTTCCGGCATTGTTTCAAACGCGTCTATCCCGCGAGACAATCCCCAGCTCCAAGCGGCTATCGACGGCATTTCAACTGCGTTTGAGTCGAAAATTCTGTAGACGCTTTCCGGAGTCCCATCGAGCTTTTCCTTGTCGGGATAAATTTCGCCGTAGTAAATGGTTGCTATTGCGTAGCCGCGTTTCACGATTTCCTCAAAAGGCCAGCGTTTTTTTGCCGCTCCCCTGTCTTCTTCGCGCGCCTTGTTGCCTTTTACTCCGCGCATCCAGGCTTTTGTTATCAGTATCTCCTTATCGTCGGAAGTTGCGTGGTTGCCTTTGAAATTCAAAGCTATAAATGCGGGAACGGGATTTCCCTTAGACGCGGATTTCGGAGCGTACATTAGCATTGTAAAAGAATGCGAGCCGGCTATGTCCGATACGGTTATTTTTACCTGTTTTCGCACGGCGGCGCCGTTTAACACATCCGCTTCGTCAACTACTTCGAATTCCGTTTTTGCGGGGCGGGGCAATTTGCGCCCGTAAAATTCATTTTCCAAAACAGACAATATGCGTGGGCGGGAGGAGTCAAGCCACTCGAGAGAAGTTGAAATTTCGCCTTGCCCGTCGGCTTTTTTTAGAATATTGGGCAGTTGGTAGGCGGGTATTTTGCTTTCGTCGTAATTTACTTTAAATTTTTGGGCGCAGAGCGGAAAGGCTGCAAATACTGCAAACATTGCTGCAACAATAAGCTTTGGGCTGTAAAGTTTTTTCATATAACACAGTATTGACTGGAAAAACGGATGCGGTCAAGTAAAAGCGGCTTCTGGAATGGTAAACAAAACCGCCCCCTCCCGCAATTTGCATATTTTTTTATAATTATTTGCTTATATGTTTGACTAATATGAAAAATACGAAAATTTCATATTTAGGAACTGAACGTTGCAATGTGTTTGGTTTGAGATTATATTATACCTCCATTTCCCCATTCATAAATAAATGCAATATTTAAGATATTATTTGGCAGTTTATTTGTTTTTAGCCTGCACTTGGAGTGCTGCCGAAGAACTTATAGCGGAAAAATCGGGCGTTTGGTCCGACAATACCATTTGGCGTCAAATAACCTACTCTCCAACAATAAAGACGGAGGTCGATTATTTCCCGAACTCAAGCGCTACGAGCGTGTCGATAGAAAAGGACGTTACCATAGACGGAGACTATGTTGTCAGGTCCGTAATGACGGGCTATAGCAGCAAAACAAACTATCTGTACTGCCAGGGCGACTCTATAACGCTGACAATTGACGCTTTTAGCAGGCATATAAACTTGCGCGGCGGAGAATCCGCATCTTCCAACGACTTGCATCTGCATTGCGATATTTTTGCCACATATTCCGCCGCTCCTTCTACCGCTACAGCCCAGATAACGTATTCCGACAATGCTACGGACGCAACCGCTCCAAAATACCTCACATTGTACAAATCGTTTAAAACCACCGAGCCAATCCATATAGACGGGCTTGGCGCTGCGCGTTCCTACTTGACTATAAACGGGGATGTAGAGGCTGTTTACGGCGGCGTTTACGCCACTATGGATATTTCCAAAGCAAGCGTAGGCTTAAACGGCAATCTGGATGTGGCAAACTTGACCGTTACAACGGATTCTTCGCTGACTCTTAATGGAAAGCTCTTTGCTCATGGAATCACGGGAAAAAACCTTAACGGCGTAAAAATCCAGTCTCCCGCGGTCATAGGCGAAAATGCGGGGGTGGAAATTCAGGGGAGCTACGGCAATTTCCACATAGGAGACGGCGGCGACGTGGTGGTAAATTCTGGTGAAGGTTCATTGGTTGTTCCGCGCTTTTTGCGAATGGACGGAAAATCAAAACTGACCTTTAACAAAACCGGTTCGCTTGTAGTAAACAAGGATAATCCTGAAAATATCGCGCCGCTATGGTTCTGGACCGGCAGCGAGACCGTAGTATTTAATGCGAACAACCATCTGCGCGGATTTTGTGTCGGGTCAAATTCTCAAATTACAATAGAGCTTGGGGATAATTGCAGTTTGCTCGAACTCGACTCCCTTACAGTAAAGCTGGATTCCGACGAGGGGTATTTAAAGTCGTCAAATTCATTAACCTTTAAAAATTTCCGCAATAATACCGTAAAGGTCAATTCCGTGCGCTCTCCCTCGGAGCTGAAGCGCATATTTGCCGACGGATTTGCCGACGGAAGCTTTTACATATCTTCGGACGGATATTTGAATGCTTTTGCGTGCGGCGAAAAAATAATAGACGGATTTTTAAATACTAGTGCAGTTCCCACAGTAAATTCCTCAACCGTAAAAAAGAATTCCGACGGCAGCATATCGTTGAATTCAACCGGCAAGACGGGATGGACTACCGGCATAAAAACGCTGAAGCTCAAACCCAACACCCAATATTCGGTGAGGCTGAAATATAAAATAGACGGATCCCAGTCCAACGGAACGATGCTTGCGTTTGTGCGCAACCAGTCCACACAAGATCCTTCGACGGACTACGTGAATAGCTCTATGAGCGTTTACGACCAAGAATGTTCGATATTTTTTACAATTACGACAGATTCGGCGGGCGGGGAGTACGCTATATGTATCGACACAAACAAACAAGTGGTGGGGGAAATATGGGATTTAGAGGTTTTCGAAGAACCGTCGTTCGTATATGTTCCGGCGGACGCCGACTCGGAATATACCGGGGAAATTTCAAACATTCCGACAGGGGCTCCCGATTTTGATGTGCAGCTGCCGCAGGCCGACACTCCCGAAATCACGCCCCAGGATTGCATAGAAATGTTCGGCCTTACCGAGGATGTAACAAACGCTGTCGAAATAATAAGGGGCATAATAAATTATTGCAAGAGCAACAGCATAAAAAAAGTTACATTGCCGCGCGGAACTTATTATGAAAAGGGAAACTTCCGCCTGGAATTCACATATATGACGGATTTTACTTTCGACGGAAACGGCTCGACAATTATATTCAATAAATACCTAAAGAAATCCAACAATGTAAATATGTATGTCGCCAACAATACGCGCTTAAAAATTTGCAATTTTAATATGGATTGGGATTGGGATGAAAATCCTTTGGCGAGCATTGTTGAAGTTGTCGGCATGAACAAGTCGGGCACGAATTATGTGGACTTTAAATTTATTGAATACGACTACTTCCCGATGCGCGACGTGCGCGTTGCAACTCTTTCGCGTTACGATCCGGAAACCCAGTCTGTCGGAGTGGAGGGCGGATATACAAAGTCTTATGAAATGTATGTCGGGCAAAATATTCCGACAGTAGAATGGCTTTCGGACAATGTTCTTCGCGTCTACGTTGACGCCTCGCAGTACGAAATCGGGCATCTTTTGAGAATGCAGCATAGTTATTACGAGATGGGCGGGATGAATTTCCAAAGCAACAACCATTTGACGATGGAAAACGTCAATATTTACTCCTGCTCAGGGCATGCAATGACAATCGGCGGAACCCAGCAATACACCCATCTTAAAAACGTCAATATAGTCCGTCCGCCAAATTCGGAGCGGCGCGCAATTACGTGCACCGCCGACCATCTGCATATTTCCTCGTCGCGCGGATATATAAAAATTGAGGATTGCGAGTTTTCCCGCGGGGCGGACGACTGCATAAACTTCCACGACTGCACAACCTTCATGTATCCATATACATCGACTTCCCTGAAGACGATGAACGACAGGAACACATATTTGTACACGGTCGGGCAGACTCTGGAGTTCCGCCACGGAGACTTTTCGCCAACGGATTTTTCCGCAAAGGTTGTCGCGTTAAATGTGCTAGACGCCGCAAACGGCATACGCGAGGTTGTTTTCGACCGCGAACTTCCCGAAGTGTATAAAGACGGTTTCTTGTTGTTCAACCACAATTACGACACTTCCAATATAATAGTCCGCAATTGTTATTTCCATGACAACCGCGCGCGCGGAATATTGATACTTGCAAGGAATCTCACCATGGAAAATTGCAAGTTTTTCCACAACGAGATGGGCGCTCTAAAATTTGAAACCGGATACACCACAAATTCATGGTGCGAAGGATACGGAGTCGACAATGTAGTAATTCGCAACTGCGTATTCGACACAGTAAATCCTTCGGATTCCGCCAGCAAAGACGGTTTCGCCAGAGATATATACTTTGGCGTATATATAAAGCAGGATCCATCAACCGACCAAACATATTATCCAATATTGAAAAACATACTTTTAGAGGGAAATACTTTCTACAACACTTACGGGCTTGCCGCTTGGATAGCATCGACCGGGAACTTAATCATTCGCGACAATCTCTTTGTGAATGAAAAGCCGCGCAACAATCCGCTTTCCTATCGCGGAGCGTTCAGGCTTTCATATTCTTCCGGCACAAAAATTGTGAACAATACATACATAGAATCGGCAAATCCGATGTCTCCCGGAGTATTCTATTCTCCGTCCTCCACTACGGAAATTTTGATAGCAGGCAATAGAACGATACCCAAACCGGACGTATCTATTCAATCGCAGCCGGAAGATATTTCGTTGCGCCTGAAACCCGACGAATCCGTATCTGGCATCCTAGAAGTTGGAGCAGAAAGCTATTATCAAAAGAATTACCAGTGGTATATGTCGGTATCATCCGATCCGGACGAAATGGTCTTCGCAGCCCTGGAAAACCAGACTTCATCCTCTCTTGATCTTTCTGAAATTCAAATTTCCGGAACGGCTTACTTCTATTGCGCTGTAAGCGACGCGACAAGTTCAGTAAATACGCAGCTCGCCGAAGTGTCAGTCGAGCGTTATATAACCCAGTTGGGCGAAACATCGAAAAACGTGTTTCGCTCGGACGACTTCACTTGGAATTTTGAAGCCGACTATCCTGTCGAACGCTGGATATTCAGCGGCGATGAAATCAGCGGGCTAGTCTTTAACGCGTCGTCCGGTTCTCTCAGCGGGGCGGTTTCTGCAAGCGGCGCGTACACATTCGCAGTCGAGGCAATAACTGCAAGCGGTGCAAGTTCCGGGGCAGTTAGCTATACTCTAAATGTTTCGGAAAATACGCGCGAATACGATGCTTGGCTATCGTCGAACTTCACGGAAGCAGAGCGTGAAAATCCAGAAATATCCGGAGATTTGGCGACTCCAGCCGCCGACGGCGTCACGAACCTCCAAAAATTCGCAATGGGTTTCTCCGCAAAGGCTGCCGTGTCTCCTTCAGACGCGTCGTTGCGGCCGGTTAACGATCCGGACTACGACATATCGTTTGAGTTTTACAAATCCGCGAGCGTAAGCGCAAAAGATGTAAAAATAGTAGTCCAGGAATCGGATGATTTATCGAGCTGGGTTGATTGTCCCGATGCGACGTATATTGTAAAAGAGGCGACGTACCCAAATCTAAAAATGCAAGCGGGAATAAAATTCGCGCAAAAGCCTTCAAAGAAATTTTTCAGGCTGAAAATCGACAAGATGTAAGGATTCAAAGCATGGCATTTTCTACCTCCAATCCTCGCCGCAGCAAAGGAGTCTAAGTTAACGACTTTAGGCTCCGTATTGAATTTGGCAAAACAATAAAAGTTTTCTTTTTGCTGAAATTCCTTTGAGCTTTGAAAGTGCAATTGCCTTTTTATCTCTTAATGGCTTATTGCGACCCCAAAATTACTTGCATTGAGCGGGCTTTGGCGGAATTGCTAGCGGAAGAAAGCTCTCGCTTCAAAAGAAGATATTCCTCTCATATTCACATAGCGCGAACGCAATAAAGCAATATCCCTATGCCCCATATTCAACTGCAATCGCGGCAAATCGCGGAATTGTTTCGCATGGTAGCTAGCGTAGGTATGGCGCAATACGTCTTGTGTCCATTTTTCTTTAAATCCAGATTTTTCCCTAATTTCCCTCCACTTTTTTCTCCAATTTTTAGGGCAAATTTTTTTGTCGCACCGATTGTCTATATTTCGGGTTAGCAATCGTTTCAAAGCAGGGCATATTTCAACCTGCCTCACTCCGCCGGTTTTTGAACAAATAGCGCGGATTGTGATGGAATTTTCTTCGAGATCTATGTCTCCCCAGGTAATTCTGCATACCTCTCTTGGGCGAATACCGGCAAACATTAAAAGGCCGAGGGCAGGCAGGCATTCCTTATACTTCGGTTTTGCCGCAGTCTTTAAAAGTTTTTTGTTTGCGCAATTTTAAGCGGTTCGATTTCCCTTTCTACAACATTGCGCCGCTCCACGAGCTTGATGGGGTTCCTGGCGCACCATTCGCGGCGGAGGGCAAATTCAAACAGTCCATGAAGCATAGTGCGGGCTCTATTAAATTGGCTTGGAGTGGAAAAGGTTTCCGACAGCCATGTTTCGCAGTCGGATACGCTGAATTCGGAAAAATTGCATTCCGCAAGTTTGGAGTTGGATTTTATCAGGCGGTTACCGAGATAGCGGATATCCCTTATTGAATCGGGGCGCAAGCAGCGTTTTGTTTACAAATAAAGGGAGAAGCCTTCCGCAAGCCGCATTTCTTTGGAGCGGATATGGCGCTTGCCCATATCGATTATTTTGGAACAAAACTGGATTGGCGCGATATTTGAGCCCTGGGGGAAGGCATCGAGGATATTTCTTACCAGCCTTGCGGCGTCGAGTAAAGATATGCCGCTCTTTTCGAGCAGAACTTGCGCGGATAAGATTTCGTTGGTCATGGTGTTGAGAATACCTATGTCAACATAAAAATTTCTTACTCGTTTGTATTTGAGGAGTTATTTATCAACAAAGGAATAAAATTTATCCTTAGTTTACTTGTCCTTTATTTAATCTATATTATTACTAGCTTTAAATCAATATGCTATGAATTTTGCACTGTATGTGGTATTCTCAATACCATAAACATGACAGTAATTATTATAAAAATATTAAATTGTTTCTGAGTTATATAATATGAAAACGAAAACAATATTTTTACTTGTTAGTCTAACTACAGCGTTATCGCTTTCGGCGCAAACCTTGGAGAACATTATATATACAAATGAAGTAATGACCAATAGCCAGTATTCAGGATACACATTAAATAATGTTACATTTGAGGCAACTAATGTAAGTGGTTCAAATTTTTCGGGAACTACCATGGATAACGTTATTTTTCATGTACGGCACGACACGGGATTATCCGGTAGTAAAATAGGCAGTTACTTTTCAGATTTGGATTTTTCAAACTCGCGTTGGAATGGAGGCAGTATATCCGGCCAAACTGATGTGGTTAGCGGAAGTTCCACTACTACTTACCGAGTTAACATAAATTTATACAATGCGAATTTCTCAAATGCGATAGTAAACAACGTATCATTCCAGTCTGTACAATTCGACAGCAGAACAACATTTGAAAATGCTGATTTATACGGTTCAACATTCTTCGTGGTAGATTTGCAAGATTCTACTCTAAAAAACACCCATATTGCAGGGGCGACCTTTATTGACACAGGGTTTAACAGAAATATATTAGAAAGTACCGCAAGTTATAAGAATAAGAAATTAAACGAGATTTTTATAACTTCAAATGGTGGTAGTGTTAACTTGTCGGGTGTGGATTTTTCTGGCGTAAATCTTCGCAACGCAACCCTCTTTAATGTAAACTTAACAAATGCAAATTTTACGGGTGCGGATTTGCGCGGTTCCATGATATTTGGAAACGATAGCGGCGCGATATACAAGAACACTATAACTTCTTCAGGAATTTTATCTAATATTTCAATGCAGTCTGATTCGGATAAAATAACGATATACGCAAATGATACAAGGTTTGAGAAAGATTTAGGTCAAAGTGTAAGAGTTATAAGTGATACGGAATTTAACGCAGGAACGATAGAAATTCAAGAAGGAGAAATGTTGGAATTCTCGGCGGGAATTACGATTGCCATGAGTGACCAAATTAATATAATATTTGATTCTGAAACCGTGGGCGGGGTTGAGGACTTGTTTGTTATCGGTGATTCTACAAGTATTGTGATGTCTGGATATGATGACGATCTGAGTGCACAAAAAGCTTTTATAGGGTTGTTTAAGGACAGCGATGGCAATGCAGCTGATTGGGCTCCTGAATCGGTGGCAACATTCGTTGTTGCAGCGGTTCCCGAACCATCGGCATATACCTTAATTTTTGGGATTTTTGCCGTTGGTTTGGTTGTATATAGAAACAAAAGGTAAGAAGGGAAACCAAAGAATGAATAATAAGATAGCAGTAGTATGTTTTCTATTGGCAAGTTCTGTGCCGATGTTTGCGCAAAATTTGGAGAATGCCACATATAAGAATGAGACGATGCCAAATGGCGCGTATGCGGGCTATACATTAAACAATGTAACGTTTGAAGATTCGGATATACACGATTCAAATTTTTCTAACGCCACTTTGAATAACTTCACAATATTCGTAACCGAAGACAGCGGTTTAAGCAATTTGGATACTGAACGTTATTTTGCAAATTTGGATTTCTCAAGTTCCGTTTGGACTGGCGGAAAAATTTCCGGTTTAACTAGTAAAACTACCTCGTCACAAACTTATGAAGTATTTGTACCTGTCGTACTAAAAAATGTAAATTTTTCAGGGGCAACCTTAAGCGAGGTTGAGTTCTCTAGCATAGATTCCATTAAGGGTAGCACGAATTTCAAAGGTGCAAACCTCAGCGGGTCGAGTTTTTAT
>CALXLN010000043.1 GCA_944389215.1 uncultured Opitutales bacterium | reverse complement strand
GATTAAGGAACTTCTTTTTGCGGATGGCTATAAAGTTGTAAACTATAAGAGTCGTTCCGAAAATTGCGAACAATCCAAGGGGATACATTGTTATGCCGCCGGCTCTCCAATAGTCTGCCAGGGATTTCGATTTAACCTGGGGTTGGTCCGCTTTTACGGGGGCGTCCGCAGCGGGAGCGTCGGATGATTCCTGTGCCATTGCCGCGCCTCCAAAGGAGAACATAGCCAGCGCGAGAATTGACAAGATAGCGAGTACTTTTCTTTTCATTTATCTTATATTGTTTGGTGTTTTTAATATATAAAGTTTTCGACAGGCGAAGGGTAAATACGCCTTTTCCGAAAAATATTGCAGAATGAGTCGCGTCTGTTCAAGCATTTAATTTAAATTTTATCACTATTGCCGACGCGGCGTTGTGTTTTTCAGGCAGGGGCGTTTTTCAAAGTTTGGACAAAGTTTCCTGAAGCTTGTTCAAACCCGCCGTTAAATTGGCGCGTTTACAGGGTCTGCATCAGTTCTATCGGTATGCCGTCTTCCTCTATAAACGCGGCCTTCACCTTGGGAAGCGGTTCAAAAGGGGGTATCAGAACTTTTGCGCCGTTAATTTCGGCTTCTATGTCGTCCACCATATAAGCTATGTGCGTGGAAGTCTTTACGATATCGGGCATTTGGCACTCCGCCTCAAAAAACAGGAATTCGAGATTGTTTTTCGTGTCGGCGGGGTCTGTAATATAAAGCTTGGCTTCCGGCAAGTAAGTTGCCTTGGCTGGCTTTTCTTTAACGGGTATTCCAATGTGTGCTAGAGTTCTCATAAAAATCATTCTGTTTGCGGATTCTTTTCCACGCAAGAAATTTTTTCAAATTTTTTTGCCGCGTGCCGTTTTTTTCGTTCGGGCTGAGCGGATGTTTTTTATATTGTAATTTTTTCGACGAAGATGATTATGGTTTGCATGAAAAAATTCGCTCTTATAACTTTTGCGGCGTTTGCGGCTCTGGCGGGGTTTGCGCAGTCCGACACCGCCGTCGCATGCATCGGCAAAGTGGTTCCCGGCGCAAGGATTTCAAAGCTTGCGGCGCATTCTCCGTCGGGAACGCAGGCGGTAATAGAGACGCTCTCCATAAAAAAAGGCGACGTTGTTGAGCAGGGGGCGGTTGTCGCCACTATCAAGGGAATTGAAAAGGCTAAAGCCGCCTTGGAGCGCGCGGAAATTTCTCTGAAAGCCGCCCGCAACACAGCAGAAATGAAGATTCTGCAGCAAAAAAACATGATAGCCGATTTGGAGGGCTCTTTCGACCAAAACAGGCGCGTGATAGACGAAAAATTTCCGCCGCGCCGCGAGCGCGAAGAGTTGGAATACGAGCAGGAAGCCCTTTCCCGCCGCATAGCGCAGTCCAAGGCAATGTTGCCGCTAGTTGAAAAAGGCCAGCAAATTATGGTCGAGGAAGCTGAGGCGGCGCTTGCGGAAGCCCGGAAGTTCTATTTTGAATTTATGGTGCGCGCGCCGATATCCGGTGAAATTGTAGAGGTCAACGTGAATCCCGGAGAGGCCGTCGGAATGGAGGGGGTGTGCGAGATAGCCAACACGTCGGCCATGTATGTGGACGCCGAAGTTTACGTTTCCGATATTTCCAAAGTCAAGGTCGGAGACAGTGCGGAGATTTTTTCGGACGCTTTGGGAAATGAAAAATTTTCCGGCAAGGTTGTCCAGATTTCCGGCTATGTGAAGTCAAACAGGCTTTACAGTTCCGATCCCAGCCAATATTCAAATTTGCGCGTCGTAATTGCAAAAATTAAAATGGACAATCCGGCTCCCTTCAGAAATCTGATAGGCTCTCAGGTAAACGTCCGCATTATCACAAAATAGCGTTATCCCAAGTGGCTAGGGTTAAAAAAAGTCTATACGAAAGAATCATTCCTTTGGGGATTCCTTTGGCGTGGCTTCAGCTTACGGGCGAACGCAAGCGCTTTGCCGTGGCGATTGCAGGCATCACATTTGCCGTTGCCATGATGCTTTTTCAGATGGGTTTGCAGAGCGCCCTTTACAAACAGGTTGTAGGGCCGTTGCTGCTGCTGGACGGCGAGGTTGTATTAGTGGGGCACCATTACGAGTATTTCGGCGTCGGGCGCGGATTCCCGGAAATACGGCTGCATCAGGCAAGAGCCGTTTCCGACGTCGTGGACGCCAACGGGCTGAAACTTGGGTGCGCCTCTTTTAGAAATGTGGAAAACGGGCGCGAACGCGATATTTTTCTGATAGCTTTCGACCCCTCGAAAAACGTATTTCTTTCGCCCGACATAAAAAGCCGCCAGCATCTTTTAAAGCGCGACGGCGCCGTTTTGTTCGACTCTCTTTCGCGCGCCCAGTACGGCAATGTTGCCGGCGCGTTTAAAAACGGAGCTGTCAGAACGGAAATCGCGGGCCGCAAGGCCGATATCGTCGGGCTTTTTAAAATAGGGCCAACATTTGCAGCCGACGGAAATGTGCTTATGAGCTTTAAAACGCTTTCGGAAGTTTGGCCGCATTCTCCGGTCGATGTCGTAAATGTAGGCGTGCTAAAGCTCCGGGAGGGAGCCGACGCAAAGTCGGTTGCAGAACGCTTGAGGAAAATATATCCCTCAGACGTCCGGGTTATGACTAAGGACGAGTTTGTCGAGGCTGAAAAGCAGTATTGGGCAGTCCGCACTCCGATTGGCTTTGTAATCGGGGCGTCGATGGCGGTCGCCATTTTTGTGGGGGCGGTCATAGTATATCAGATTCTTTATACGGATGTTTCCGACCACATACCCGAGTATGCGACTCTCAAAGCTATAGGATTCAGCGATTCCTTCTTTATCTGGATAATAGTCCAAGAGTCGTTTATACTTTCGGTTTTAGGCTTTATACCGGGAACGTTTTTGGCGGAACTTTTGTATATTTTGACGCGGAAAATCGCGGCGATGCCTACGTATATGAGCCTAACAAGCCTTTTGATTGTATTCGGATTGTCGCTTTCAATGTGCATGGTGGCGGGGCTTCTTGCCACGCGAAAACTGCGCAAGGCGAACCCCGCCGACATATTTTAACCCGTTTTTTAATTAAGAAAAAATGAAAAAAACAGCTAAGAAATCTCAAGCCAGCTGGGGCGGAAGGTTTTCCGAGGGCCCGAGCGATTTAATGCTCAGATTTAGCGAGTCGGTATCATTCGACTCGCTTTTGGCGGAGTTCGACGTGCAAGGTTCCGTGGCCCACGCTAAAATGTTGGCGAAATCAGGCATTATAACCAAAACAGAATGCGCCCGGATTGTCGCCGGGTTGGAAAAAATTCTCAAGCGCATTAAAGAGGGCGATTTTGAGTGGCAAACGTCGCTCGAAGACGTCCATATGAACATAGAGCAGGCCCTCACTAAGGAGGTTCCCGAGGCGGCAAAATTGCATACGGCGCGCAGCAGAAACGACCAGGTTGCCACGGATATGAGGCTGTTTTTCAAATTTGCGTGCGCCCAAATTGCCGAAAAATTAGAAAAGCTGCTTTTGGCGCTTGTGGATTTTGCCGACGCGAATCGGGACGTTCTGATTCCGGGCTACACCCACATGCAGCGCGCGCAGCCCGTGAGCGCCGCGCACCATATTTTGGCGTGGGTTGAAATGTTCGCGCGCGATTTGGAGCGCTTCAGATTCGTATTTGAGGGCGCAAATGTATGTCCGTTGGGAAGCGGCGCCATAGCCGGAACGACGCTTCCTATAGACCGTTTGGAATCGGCGTCCATCCTCGGGTTTGTCGACTCCGAGTCGGGCGATCCGATCGTTACCGGAAACAGCATGGACGCCGTCGCCGACAGGGATTCATTCTTGGAATTTTCTTTTGCCTGCGCGGTTTTGGGAGTGCATCTATCAAGGGTCTGCGAAGACGTTATAATTTGGAATACTTCCGAATTTGCTTTCCTTTGGCTGCCGGATACTTTCACAACGGGTTCGTCGCTTATGCCCCAGAAGAAAAATCCTGACGCGTTCGAGCTGATGCGCGGAAAATCTGCAAAGCTCATTGGCAATTTGAGCGCTTTGTTTGCCCTGGTAAAAGGGTTGCCTATGACTTACAACCGCGATTTGCAAGAGGACAAGCCTCCTGTGTTCGACTCTTTCAACCAAACGTCTATATGTCTAGACGTATTGACCGCGTGCATTGGAGGGATGAAGTTCCGCAGGGAAAAATGCGCTGCGGCTGTCTCGGATCCGATGCTTTTGGCCACGGATTTGGCGGATTATTTTGTGATGCGCGGCGTTCCGTTTAGAAAGGCGCACCATATGGTCGGGGAGCTTGTGGCGTTGTCCGAAAAAACCGCAACCCCTATAAACGAACTTTCAGACTCCGATGTTTTTGCCGTGTGCGACAAGGCAGATTCTTCGTGGAGAGACGTATTCAATCTTGCGCGCGCCTTTGAAATGCGCGAAAAAATCGGCATGCCCGGGCGCCGCCAAATAGCCGCTCAAATTTCGGCTTGGCGCGAACTTCTCGGAGGTTCAAAGAAAGCTGGCAAGGGGAAGGCAAAGTAGTTTTGCCGAAGACAGGGCATAAAATAAAGATTCCGCCAGGCGTCGCCGCCGGCGGAATCTTTATTATGATAGGTTCTTTTTTTTTTGAGATGAATTTTGCTTCTGCTGTGGGCGATTTTTTATGCTCGGCAATTAATTTTATGCAAGCAATTTTATTTTCGCCGAGCGTTTTTTTTTTAGCCCGACTGTGGAAGATAGCTGGGCGTTTTTTGGGGAGACCGGCTCGCGGAAAAATTTTCCTTCGTTGCGCGTACGGGATTTAGCGCGGCGCAAGCGTCAAGCTCTTGGCGTCTCCGGCTCCCTCAACGCGGATTGAATCTGCGGAGAGAAATATTCGAGCGTAGGAGGTCTTTTTGCCTTCGACAAGTCCGCATACGGTTATATAATGTATTCCGTTTTCGCAGGCGTAGCCGCCTTTATGGTAGTGCCCGGCTATATAGGCTTTTACGCAGCCGTATTTTGCCAGCAAACCCGATACTTCGCGCCAATTGTAAAGTGATTCCGAATTTAAGGGAAATATCGGCATATGGCAGAAAACAACTACATTCTTGCTTTCCGCTTGCGCGTTCGCCAGTTGGTTTTCAAGCCACTGAAATTGTTCCGAGTCTATACCGCCGTTCCAAGGCTTGGCGTTTACGGCTTTTTCTTCGGATAGTTTTTCGAAAAGTTTTTTGTATTCCAGCTCGCATTTTTCCGACTTTATTTTTGAAACTCCTGACAGGCGCATTGGATCTAGAAAAATAAACTTCCATTTGCCCTTATCGAAAGAATAGTATGTTTTGGCGCCTTTAAATAAAAGCTTGACCGCTTTTTGCTGTTCCTCTTTTGAGCATGCAAAATCGTGGTTGCCCAGCAGATTGCATAAGGGAAAGGGAAACGATTCAAAGATGGGCAGGATATGTTTGTAGTTGGAGAATCCGCCGTCGATTGTGTCCCCTAGGTTTACAATGAAATCAAAGCGTTCGGATTTTTCCTTTTCTAAAATTTCGGCAAGCTTTTGGGCTGAAAGCTTGTAGTAGCGGTTCATTTTTGGTTCGGATTGCAAGGAGTATTGGGCGTCGGCTATGGCCAGAAACGAACAATCCGCATCGGCGTTTTTTGCATCGCAGTTTAAACATGCAAGAGACAGCGCTGATGTTGAAATTATATTTAATGCATAAACCAGCTTTTTCATGATTATTGGTGGAACTCCTATAATAAAATATTTTATGCGCAAACAAAAACGCGGCGTTTTAAGTTTAGAAAATTTTATATGCGCGGCTTTATGGCGGTTTTTTTATAAGCTCGGCAAGACGTTTTTGCCGCAGTTGCGGACGGAGATTTTTATTGAAATTTAATTTGGGTTCAGTAATAACAAAAAAGGTTATGAAAAAGATTTTTTTGTTTGTCTTATTGTTTTGCTCTATGCCGCTGTTTGCCGGACACAACGCCCTCTTGAGGGTAAAAACAAATACCGGAAAAACGTTTGAGATAGAAAAAATTATGGATTGCTCCCAAAGCGGGGCAACCATAAAGGTTTCCAAAGACTGGCTTCTAGCCGCGGATGTAGCGACCCTGGAGATTGTCCCGGACTTCGCGAAGGCAAAGGCTGGCGACTGCGGATATTATGTTTTTCCCGACGGGATGCTCGGAAAATTCGGATTCCGCAAAAACGGAGAATATGCTCTAAAGCGTTTGCCTATGGCGATGTCGGGCATGAAGACTCCTTCGGTGTCTTTTGTATCGATTATAAAAAGCGGAAGGTTTGAATCCTTGATTGTTGCGAAAGTCGTCAACGGCAATTATGAAATGTTCCACCGTTTCGACTACACGCAATCGAAACCATACGAGGATATTGTTTTGGATTATGTTTTTCTCAAAGGCAAGGACGCCGATTACAGCGGGATGGCGCGGGTTTACAGAAATTACCAGCTTGCGCGCGGCGAGGTTGTACCGCTGAAAGAGAGAATCAAGTCCAATCCCGAACTCGCTTATGCGGCGCGCTCTCCGGAAGTTAGAATAAGGCAGGGATGGAAACCCGTTCCGACTCCCGTTCCGGAGCAGTCAATAGAAAACGAGCCAGAAATGAAATCGGTTGTTGCGTTCGGCAGAGTGGGAGACATCATAGACGAATTCAAGCGCCAGGGAGTTGACGAGGCAGAATTGTGCCTCGTTGGTTGGAATTCTAAAGGCCATGACGGCAGATGGCCGACTCCGTTTCCGGTTGAAAAATCTCTCGGGGGGGAGTCTGCATTGCGCGCTCTAATAAAAAAAGCGCAAAGCCAAGGCTATCAGATAGTCTGCCATACTAACAGTTCCGATTCATACCGCATATCTCCCGACTGGTCGGAGGATGTTTTGGCAAAGCAGCGCGACGGTTCGTTTGTAATGGGCGGAAGCTGGAGCGCGGGAACAATGTACCATTTGTGCTTTGAGGAGTCGTATTATAAATTTACAACCCGCGACCTCCCTAAAATCGCCGATTTAGGATTTAAGGGGCTGCACTATATAGACGTGATATCCACAATAAATCCCATTCCCTGTTTTGACATGCGCCATCCGATAAACGGAAGGCAGGCGGCGGAATACGCGACTTTGATGCTCGACTGCGCAAAGCGCAATTTCGGCGGTGCCGCAAGCGAGGGGGGGTACGACTTTACCGCATCGCGCCTAGACTACGCCTTGTACATAACATTTAATTTAACTTCAAAGCGCCATCCAATGATAGACGATTACGTGCCGGTATGGCATCTAGTCTACAATGGAATAATACTGAGCAATCCTGCTTCGGCGACCATAAATTGGTCTATAAAAAAGCCTGAAGTGGCAATGAAGGTTATCGAATACGGTGCGCGTCCGTCGTACTATTTTTACTCCGCATTCCGAGACGACGGCAAAAATTGGATGGGAGTTGAAGATTTGCGCTGCGGAACCGACGCTGAACTAAAAGAAGCCGTCGCTGAAATAAAGAAAGGTTCTGAGCTCTTGAAAAAGATGGGATATTTGCAGTTTGAATATTTCGACTCGCACAATGAAATAGCTCCCAAGGTTTTCAAGTCTGAATTTTCCGACGGCAGCGTGATAATATGCAATTATTCCGATTCGGAGTTCAAATATAAACATTCCAAAATTCCTCCCATGGATTACAGGCTATTTAAGCCTTTGTTTTGACAAATATCCGCGGAGTTATTCCGCATTCCCTGAGAAACGCCCTTCCGAA
>CALXLN010000042.1 GCA_944389215.1 uncultured Opitutales bacterium | reverse complement strand
AGGACTCCAAGAATATGTCTATCGTAAACGAAATTAGCGACCTCGTAAAGAAGTTCGAAGCTAAGGAAGGCAGAAAACCGCGCATTCTCATCGCAAAGATGGGACAGGACGGGCACGACCGCGGCGCGAAAGTCGTTGCGACCGGCTACGCCGACTTGGGATACGACGTCGACGTCGGACCGCTCTTCCAGACTCCGGAAGAAACTGCCAAGATGGCGGTTGAAAACGACGTCCATATCATAGGCATGAGCTCGCTTGCCGCGGGGCACAAAACCCTGCTTCCGGCTCTCGTTGAAGAACTAAAGAAACTCGGCCGCGAAGACATTATGATAATCGTCGGCGGAGTAATTCCCGCACAGGATTACCAATTCCTCTTCGACCACGGCGCAAGCGCCATCTTCGGTCCCGGCACCCCGATTCCGGAATCCGCAAAGAAGATGCTCGAACTTCTTCTCGAAGAATAGTTAAAGCATACAGGATTTTCACAAAGCAAAATGCGCATTCTCAATGCGCATTTTTTTTGCGCCTATGCGGTTTATTGCGCGGCGCGCGGAAAATATCCGTTTGTTATGAGCGGCGCCCGAAAAGGCCCAACGGGCAAATTAGACCCTACAGAATAAAAGCCCGCAAAAGCCAGAAAAATTTTTTGTTTGACTGTTTAAAAAAAAAAGAAAAAATTTCACCTGTTGACGGGGTTTATTTATACCGCCATATACGGGGAGATTTATTTTAACCGTTTGTAAATAAAAACAAAAAATTAAAAAATATGGACAGAAGAAACTTCATAAAGAATAGCGCAATTATCGGTGCTGCGGCAGCGCTGCCGCGTTTTAGCTATGCACAAGTAAAAGGCAGCGACAGAATTAAAGTGGCGTTGGTCGGTTGCGGCGGACGCGGAACGGGAGCCATGTGCAACATGATAGCTGCCGACAACAATATCAAATTAGTCGCAATGGGAGACCTCTTTGAGGGCAGAGCAGACGCTTCAGCAAAAAAGATTTATGAATTTGCAAAAAAATCCGTCGGCGAAAACAAGGCCTTGGACATCATCGATCCTGCAAAAGTCAAAAAATTCACCGGCTGGGACAACATAGACCAAGTTCTCGCCGAAGATGTCGATTTGATTGTCGAAGCAACTCCGCCGGTTTTCCGCACGCCGCACTTTGAAAAAATCGTCGCAGCCGGCAAGCACGCATTCCTCGAAAAACCAGGCGCGGTCGACGTTGAGCAGGGGCGCAAAATGTATGCTCTTGCAAAAGAAGCCGAAAAGAAGGGACTCTGCGTTGTCTGCGGCAACCAGCGCCGCTATGACAACCGCTATCAGGATATGATAAAGCGCATGCAGGACGGCGAAATAGGCGAACTTCTGTCCGGGCAGTGCTATTGGAACAACGGCGGATATATCGGAGCCTGGGCGAACGGTCCGGAAGGCACGGAAGAAACGCTCGAATATCAAATCCGCAACTGGTGGTGTTTCATCTGGGCGTCGGGCGACAACATTGTCGAGCAGCACGTGCACAACATAGACGTGCTGATGTGGGCGTTCGGCAACGACCGCATGCCGGTTGAAGTTGCAGGGCTCGGCGGCAGAAGCACCGACCTTCCCTGCCCGCGCTTTGGCGACAGGTTCTCGCACTTTGCGATAGACTACGACATGGGCGACGGACTAAGAATGGCAAGCTACTGCCACCAAGACCCCAACACATCGTCGAATGTAAGCGAGCGCATTATTGGGACAAAGGGAATATTCCAAGGCTTGCGCCTGACAGACCATAAAGGCAAAACCATTTGCGAATCTCCAAAACTCGAACTCGATCCGTACATTGCCGAGCACAAGTATCTGCTGGGCGCAATCCGCGCGGGCAAGAGAGTAAATGAGCTTAAAAACCTCATGAACTCCAATATGGTCGCAATCGCGGGCAGAATGAGCGCATTCTCGGGAAAGAGATTCAAATACGAATGGATGGAAAAGAAGTCCAAGGAAAACATCGTTCCAAAATCAATCGACTTCAATGCTAAGACCCAAGACCTCGGAATTAAGAACCCTGTTTCAGTTCCAGTTCCAGGCAAATATGCGCTGATATAATCTTAAAATCTATAAAAAAAGCCAAACGCTTGAATGCGTTTGGCTTTTTTTTCGCAAAACCCCGCCGCGATACGGGCGGCTTAAAATATTTTTCTAAGACATGCCCATTTAATGAAAACCGCAATAATAGAATCAAATTACGGCGGCTCAATACCCTTCAAAAAACAAAAGCCCGGGCAATATTTGCCCGGAAGCTTTCAATCACTCAGATACCTTTAAATTAACAACCGCGCCGCTAAAAGCCCTTCCCCGCGAGCTATTATACGCTGATTTCCCAAAAGACGCGCGACATTGAAAAGTTTTTTACAAAGCGCGTCATTTCAAGATTTTTAAAGTTAGTTAATAAACTTTGGCCTAAGCGCGCTCAGAGCCTGCGAGTGGATCTGGCATATGCGGGCTTCGGTAAGGCCGAAATCCTTAGCAATTTCCCCAAGTTTTTTCTCCTGAAAATAATAACCCTCTATGACCCTGCGCTGTTTTTCGGGAAGATTTGCGATATTGCGGCGGACTTTTTCAGTCATTTCGCGTGATTCTATTTCCTCCACGGCGGTTGAAATGTTTTCATCGGCAATAGATTCCGAAAAATTGGGAGAAGAGCCTTCGGAAGAATCCGCGCTGTCGTTTAGCGATACGAAACTGCACGACTGCGTACGGCGCATGATTTTATCAAACTGCTTTTGCGAAACGCCCATTTCAAGGCGCAATTCCGCGTCGCTGGGAGCGCGTCCCAAACGCTGCTCCATAGATTCCTTCAAACGTTCTATCTGTTTGGCGTCGCTGCGGGCGGAACGGGACATATAATCCAAGTCGCGCAACTCGTCGATTATCGCGCCGCGAACGCGGGTTGAAACATAACCGTCGAAACTTTCCTTCCTTGAAGGATCCAATTTGCGAACCGCATCCGCCAATCCCGATACGCCGGACGAATGAAGCTCGTCCAAATCGGCGTGGGAAGGCAGCTTGGATCGCATGGAATTAACCACCTTGCGAACCATCGGATAATATTTTACAAACAACTCTTGCTGCTTTTTGGTCAGCACCTTGTCTTTATTTGTTTTCTTTGCAGCTATGGTTGACATAATTTTTTCAGGGAATTTATTTCCCTCTTCTTTCTATTTGACAATAAAGCGCGCAAAATGTTCTGCGGTTTACTCTTATTTCTATACTAACAGATTCCATGCCAATAAAAAACGGCTTACGCTTAATAATTTATGTCTCTTTATTCCAAATAGTTAACACAATATAAAAATATCGGAAAACTGCGACAGACACTTTTTGTCTTAGTCTTGTGCGACATTTTTTCCCACATTTACAAAGTTTTATAAAATCTACAGCCCGAATCTTGCAAACCGCTTTAAGAAAAGAATTGAAAAAATATAATATCTAGCAATCATGCTAAATTTAATATGTCCGAACAATTAGACAGAGCAACAGCCTTGCGATACGCCCGCATAAGGAGGGTAAAAAAGCTCCTGCGCCCAATGCCCCGCCGAACAAACCTGCACAAATATCCGGTGATAAAGTGGTTTGCGGACTACGCGCGCAAGTGCTCATACATTTGGAGTTTTAAGCGCGCAAACGTAATATCGGCAATCTATCTTGGCTGGATTATAGCGCTGATTCCCATGTACGGGCTTCAAATGTTGACGGCGTTTATATTCTGCCTGCCGTTTCGCGCGAATTGTTTGGTTGCAATGGCTCTGCAATGGATAACCAATCCGCTTAGCATACCGTTTATAATGGTGGGACAATATATGTTGGGCGACTATATTATCGTAAAGTTTTTCAACGCCTCGGCAAGCGTTGGAAAATCCCTGCTGGAAAACTTGCGGAAGTCATCGTTTGAAGAACTCTTGGCAACCCTTTGGAATACAATAAGCGACTGGGGCATAATTGCCCACTTGATAACGGCAACATTGCTTGGCGGTTTTATAATTGCAATTTGCGGCGCAATCGTTTCTCATATCGCCTACGTCTTATATCTTAAACGGTTCGAGACAAAAAAGGGAAACGGCGCGTCTGACAATGAAAATTAAAAACATATTCCGCACACTTGTTCTTATCTCGGTTTTATTTGCAGAATCGATATGCTTGCACGCCGCCGCAGCCTCCCCTAAGATAATGCTGGGCATAGACGTCTTAGAGAGCATGAATTTCAAACCCGTCGCGGGCAAGAGAGTCGGATTGCTGACCCATCCCGCCGGTGTAAACCGCTACGGAAAAAGCACCATTGATATACTAAATTCCGCAAGAAACGTAAACTTATGCGCGCTTTTCGGCCCCGAACACGGAATCTACGGAAATGAAAAAGCCGATGTTCCTGTACTGGACAAAATCGACAAGCGAACCGGGCTTCCAGTGTATTCGCTATACGGCAAATACCGCAAGCCCACTCCTGAAATGCTGAGAAAGATAGACGTTCTGGTAATTGACCTGCAGGATGTAGGCTCGCGCTCGTACACATACGCAAGCTGCATGCTGCGGGCAATGGAAGCGTGTTTTGAAAACGGCAAGGAAGTTGTGGTATTAGACAGGCCAAATCCGCTCGGCGGACTTAAAGTCGACGGGCCCCCTCTGGATTTAAAATTTAAAAGTTATGTCGGAATGTTTAGAGTCCCCTATGTGCACTCTATGACAATGGGAGAGCTTGCAAGGTTTGCAAAAGGCACTGAAGGCGCAATGGAAATAACCTCCAGAGCCCAAAGGAACGGCAGGCTGACCGTAATTCCGATGCGCGGGTGGAAACGTTCAATGCTCTGGCCCGACACCGGCTTAAATTGGGTTCCAACCAGCCCTGCAGTTCCAACTCCCGCAGCGGCGTTCGGATATTCGATGACCGGCTTGGGTTGCCAGGCGGGAGGCTTTCAGCACGGCTATGGAACACAATATCCGTTCAGGCTGCTTACTTTTCCAGAAAAGACTCCGAAACAAATAGAAGCCGAACTCCGCAAGGCAAACATACCGGGACTTTCCTATAAGCCCGTAACCGCAAAAGACAAAAAAGGCAAAAAAGTTGACGGCCTTTACGTCTTAATCACCGACTGGAACAAAGTAAACCCCACTGAAATTAGTTTCCATTTAATGCGCATAACATGCAAGTTTAACGGCGGCAACATATTCAGGCAGTTGCCAGAACAACAGGCCCTGCTATTCAACAAGCATACCGGCTCCGAAGCCTGGTGGCGGGAACTTTCGACAAAGGGCGCCTACGCCGACGTCGAAAAGTTCATAGCCCAATGGAAAAGAAACAACGCCGCCTTCAGGGAATCGATTCAAAAATTCCGCCTGTACAACTAACGGCAAATGCTACAAAGCAATAACGGCAAACGTATGAGTTTCGACATAGAAAAAATCCGCAACCAATTTCCAGCTCTCGCCGAAAAGACGAAATCCGGCAAACCGATAGTCTATTTTGACAACGCCGCCACCGCCCACAAGCCGCAATGCGTCATAGATGCCGTATCCGACTTCTACGCGCACAGCAACTCCAACATACATCGAAGCGCCCACGACCTAAGCGAGCGCGCGACAATCGGATATGAACAGGCGCGCGAAAAAGTGAGAAGCTTTTTAAACGCCGACGACTCATACTGCGCAGTGTTTACGCGCGGAGCCACGGAAGGCTTAAACCTCGTCGCGTCGTCTTGGGCCGGCGCGAATCTTAAGCCGGGCGACGAAATTCTGCTCACGCAAATGGAGCACCACGCCAATATCGTCCCGTGGCAGATTGTAGCCGCGCGCACCGGCGCGAAAATTAGGGCGGCAAAAATTCTCCCCGACGGCTCCCTTGATATGGAAGATTTTAATGCCAAGCTTTCCGGCAAGACAAAAATAGTATCGGTTGCCCACGCTTCAAATGTTCTTGGCACAATAAACGATATTTCCACAATAGGAGCTCTGGCGCATTCGGCGGGAGCGAAGTTCTGCGTCGATGCAGCGCAGTCGGCACCGCATTTTTTGGACGACATTTCAAAATCGAACTGCGATTTCCTTTCGATTTCCGCCCACAAGCTTTACGGCCCCACCGGAATCGGGGCGCTTGTGGCAAAGCGCGAAATTTTAGACTCTATGCCTCCCTACCAGGGCGGAGGCGACATGATAGATTCCGTCTCTTGGGACGGGACAACTTTCAGGCCCGCTCCCGAACGCTTTGAGGCGGGAACCCCGGACATAGCCGGAGCATTTGGATTTGCCGCGGCAATAGATTACCTCCGCCAACTCGACATCCCCGCGGTGTGCGAACACGAACACCTGCTTTTAAATAGATTAACCCAGCGACTCTCCGCCATAAAAAACCTAAAAATTTTCGGTTCGGCAAAAGAGAAAGTTTGCGTAGTTTCATTCTCCCTTCCCGGAGTGCACCCAAACGACATTTCCGTGCTTTTAAACGCATCCGGAATAGCAATAAGAACGGGGCACCACTGCGCGGAACCCCTCATGGGGACCTTGGGCGTGGAAGCAACTGCGAGGGCATCGCTTGCGTTCTACAACACGATTGAAGAAGTTGATTTTTTTGCGGACAAATTGGAGCGCGCGGCAGCAATGCTGGAGTAGGAAATTGCCAAAGGCAAACATGCGCAAGCTGGTTTATCGGCTACTGCCTAGACAAATTCCGACGGGCTTATAAAACTTCTTTATATGGCGCGATAAATCGGCTTCCGAATCCAAAGGTTTGCCCGATAAAATCCAATCGGCAAATTCCCGCGCAAAATACGGGCTCAGAGCGTAGCCTTTCGAACCGAACCCGTTAAAAGAAAGCACTGAAGAAAATTCCGGATGCGCGCCCAAATGCGGACGGGTTGTTGCCGTGCATGGACGCACTCCGGCGGAATGCCCGGAAACTTTAACTTCGGGACAACCGCATATAATCGAAGGAACTGCCTTTAAAAGTTCTGCGCGCGCGGCGGAAGTCGGGACTGAATTTAAATTTTCCCTGTCCCAAGTGGAACCTATCCTAAAGGAATCGTCCGAACACTTCATTATCCAGTTTCCGCGGTGGATTACATGTGGCGGCAGCAAAACCGAACTTTTCAATGTTAGAATTTCTCCTTTTGCGGGTCTGTAGGGAAGCCACGAAAAAAACGGATTTTCCAAGACTCTCCAGCCGTCCGCAAATATTATTTTTTTTGCGCGAAATTCACCGTATTTTACGCCGTCGGGCAAAACTTCTAAAGCGCAATAATCAAATCTGTCCGGAAACAAAATTCCCCTGCTTAGAAAATATTTTTTCAAAGCCTCCATTAGGACTTGCGTCTCAACCCACGCCGAATGCTCTATCACAAAAGAACCGAACGAATCGTTCAATGCCGGAAAAATTCCGCCTTTAAAACTCCCGCCTATGTACGGGATATAATCCGGTTCGGCAATGCGGCGATTCCATAGCCCGCGTTCGATGTCGGACTTGCAAAGCTGCAAAATTTTCCGCGGATGGTAAAATTTTGAATGAAGCTGCGATTCCAACGATTCGTAAAAATTCTTTGCGTACGGGTGCGCCAAAGAGCTGCGCCAGCTCTTTACCAGCCTCTGCCCCGTTATGGGATTTATCACGCCAGCCGCGACAAGACATGCGGCGTCCTTCCAATCTTCATCGAATATAACCGCGCTTTTCCCGCGGTTTAAAAATTCCAACGCCAAACACGATCCCGCTATGCCTTGCCCGACGATTATGAAATCGACGCCGCGCATAAATTAAAACAATCCGCCTTCTACAACAGAATCCAAGCCAATAGCATTCCAAGCTTTTTGCGTAAGAACCCTGCCCTGCGGAGTTCTGCGCAAAAAGCCTTCTTGAATCAGATAGGGCTCGTGAACTTCCTCCAGAGTATCGGCCTCCTCGTTTACGGCAACCGCGATAGTTCCCATGCCTACGGGTCCGCCGCGGTAATTTTGCGCCATTACGCGCAACATTCGCTTGTCCATTTCGTCTAGGCCGTTTTCGTCTATTTCCAAAAGCTCCAGGGCGTCGACGGCAACTTGGCGGGTTATTACCCCGTTGGCGCGCTCTTGGGCATAGTCGCGCACAAACCGAACAAGGTTGTTGACTATTCGCGGGGTTCCGCGCGCGCGGCGCGCAATTTCATCCGCGCCGAACTTGTCCACTTTCACGTCGAGCAGCCCGCAAGTCCTCAACACAATGGAAATCAAATCCTTCCTATTATAATAGTCCAGGCGGGTCTGCAAAGTAAATCTGCTGCGCAAAGGAGACGTCAATAGTCCCGTGCGCGTCGTTGCGCCTATCAACGTAAAGCGGGGGACATTTAGGCGCACGCTTCGGGCGTTTGGCCCTTGGTCTATCATTATGTCTATGCGGAAATCCTCCATAGCGCTATACAGAAATTCCTCGACAGTCCGCGAAATTCTATGAATTTCGTCGATAAAGAGAATGTCGCCCTCCTGAAGATTAGTAAGCAATCCCGCCAAATCGGACGCCTTTTCTATCACGGGGCCCGATGTTACGCGCACCTGGGCGCCCATCTCGTTTGCCAGAATAAATGCGAGCGTCGTTTTCCCCAATCCGGGCGGACCGTGCAAAAGAATATGGCTTAAAGTATCGCCTCTGCGTTTCGCCGCGCCGACCATAACTTTTAATCGCTCGACGGTTTTTTCCTGCCCGGTGAAAGCGTCGAAACCTGTCGGGCGCAGCGACGCGTCCAAATCGTCGTCCTTGTGTGCCAGTGCCTCTTGGAGATAATCGGTGCCTTTGTCCATTTCAAAAAAAACTTTACTTGGCTGAATTTTAGATACACCCTACACTACTTTAATAGATTGTGAAGATAAATTTTGTCAGATTGCAGAATTTCAGGAATGTCGAATTCGCCGAAGCGGATTTGAATTCGCGCTCCGTATGGATTTGCGGACAAAATGCCCAGGGCAAAACCAACCTCCTTGAGGCGCTCGGGCTGCTTCCTGCGCTGCGCTCTTTCAGGACGCAGAATTTAAAGGCGCTAGTGCGCCAATCCTGCAAAGAGGCCGCGGTACTCGCGTGTGTTGAAACATCCGAATCTGAATGCAGCGAAATTGAAATAAGAATTTCCGACAGGCGCAGAGTATGTATAGACAACTCTGAAGTGGAAAAATTCGCCGACTACATAGGAAAGTTTCCGGCACTGGCAATGACTTCAGAAGACATAAGAATTTTGCGCGACTCTCCCGACGTGCGCCGCAAGGACATAGATATGTTCATATCGTCGGTCGACCCGCAATACTTTGCAGCCCTCAAAAAATATTACGCAACCCTTCCCCACCGGAACGCACTGTTAAAAGACGGCGAACAATCGCAATCTCTGTACGCGCCATTTGAGCTCCAAATGGCGGAAGCTGCCGCTGAAATTTCAA
The DNA here is from genome assembly GCA_944389215.1 of uncultured Opitutales bacterium. Lineage (GTDB taxonomy): Bacteria > Verrucomicrobiota > Verrucomicrobiia > Opitutales > Intestinicryptomonadaceae > Merdousia. The sequence goes on along the minus strand of CALXLN010000042.1, from coordinate 33,055 downwards.
AGAAGCGCGGCGAGTGGCTAGAGGAACTCGGACAAATATCCGGAAGCCGATATGCGATACTCGCGCGCGAAAACGGCGAAGACGCAAAAATACGCCTAAAATCCCCGTGCGCGGAATATTCTGTTGAAGACTTTGTAAATCTTTTTGAAAAGGAGCGGAGTTCCGATATGGAAGCGCGGGTTACGCGCAAAGGCCCGCACCGCGACGACATGGCTTTTTACATAGCCGGCCGCGACGCAAAATTATACGCCTCAGAAGGCCAACAGCGCTCCGCTGTAATCGCCCTAAAACTCGCCCAATTTGAAATACAAAAAAGGGTTGCCCAAACTGAACCGCCTATTTTGTGCGACGATATACTTGGAGAACTCGACGCCTACAGGCGCGCAGCTTTCTGGGAGTGCGTAAGCCCCAGCGCCCAAGTGATAGCCACCTCCACAACTCCGGCGCCGTCGGACGGAATCCGAAGCGACTGGAAAACAATAACCGTCTTCAATGGCAGCTTCCAATGACATCCCAACCCCTAGAAGAAAAAATAATAAAAGCCGCCCGCGAAAACGGCGGCATTATGGAGTGGAGCCGATTCATAAGTTTCTGCCTGTTTGATTCCGAATTCGGATATTACGTAAAGCCTAAACTGCGCGTAGGCAAGAAAGGCGCGGACTTTTATACCGCATCTAGCCTAAAGCGCAAAGTTTTCGGCAAGCTCTTAAACGCGTGCGCGGAAAACATCCTTAAATCTAAAAATTACGACGCAACTCTTTTTGAAAAGATTGAAATCGGCGCAGAGCCAGACTCCTGCGCGCTAAAATCCGCAAAAGTCCTAAGGTTGGGCGACGAGCTTGTTTTGCCGCCAAGCGCGGTTGTTTTTTCAAACGAACTTCTGGATTCGCGGCCGTTTTCGCGCTTTAAATTCATAGATGGGAAATGGGCAAAAGCCCACCTAAAATTCGATTCCCCCTCTTTCCCTCCCCGGGAAATATTCATTGAAGCCGGCGAATCAGAATCTGCGCTGTTGCGTAAATATTTTCCCAAAGCCGAAGTGCAAGGATTTAGGGTAGATTTCTCGTTCGACGCCTGCGGGCTGCTAAAAAAACTGTGTTTGCAAAACTGGCGCGGGATACTTCTATTTGCTGATTATTTTAGAACAGCCGAAGAAATTTCCATTCTGCCAAACGGAACCGCCAGAACTTATTTTAGGCACACGCAAGGTGCGGATTTCTTCTCGAAAGTTGGAAATTCCGATATAACATTTTCTCCATGTTCCGACGTTTTAAGGGACATCGCCCTAGAATGCGGATTTTCTGAAGCTTTTGCAGCAAGCCAAGAAGAATTTTTCATAAAATACGCCGGAGAAGAAATAAAAGAAATCGCATCGTCTCCCGACGCGTTCTCTCCCGACAAAAGGGAACTCGTTCAATTGTTAAGCCCAGCGCACATGGGCGCCTGTTTTAGGATTCTTTGCGCAGCAAGACTCTAATGGGCCAAACGCAAAAGCGCGGAAATCTCCCATGCAAACAAACTGGCTGCAAAACCCCATTTTACTTCAAAAAGCCATCCGCGCCTGCCTATTTTTATCTGCCGGTACACCTGTAAAAAACATAAGCTACAGCAAACTAATTCGAATAGGAAGCACGTTTTCCCGACAAATCCACCCATTGCGCAACCTACCCGGGCCTTCGGCTCAATCGCAAAACAGCCAAAGCAATACGCGATACAACCGCCAGACCTGACCTTCTGCGCATCGAACCTTCCATACCGCGGAATGCAAACAAGCCCGAACAAACTTATATGACGGTTGTTTCGGATTTGGCGCAAAAAAGAACTGTTTCCGTCCACCTGTCTGCTTCGGGAATAGGCGACTTATTTTTTCGAAGAACCCGTATGCGCCTAATCATTCAGACGCGCCGCAAGCCAATCCGCGGCCCCCATATTCTTGGGAGCTTGGAGAAGGCTGCGCAACTTTTCAGCGTATAAAAGAAATTTTTTGCGTTCGGATGAATCGCCAATGCACTCTTTCATATATTTTGCAAGCTTGCGCGCAGACGCCTCGAATTGTATAAATTCGCGCCACGCAGGCTTGTCCAAAAGAATGTTGGCGATGCTTAGGTATTTTATTTTTACAAGGCCTCTTCCGACAATATACGTAATTGGATTTGCCTTGTAGACAATCGCTCCCGGTATTCCCTCTAAAGAGCACGCCAAAGACATCGTTCCGGAACTCATCATTACCGCCTTTACGCCTAAAACCCCGCTCTCATTGCCAACGAGCCTTACGCGCCCGGCGACGTCGGGATTTTTTTTCAGAGCCCGCTCAAGCAGTTCTTTTATAGCGGCCGTTGGATAAACCGCAACCGCCCTTTCTTCCGGAATAAGCCTGAGCGCACCCAACATAACCGGAAATATGCGCGACACCGCTATGCCGCGGCTGCCGGCAAGCAAAAGTATTTCTCCGCCGGCATCGTACTTTACAGGCGGCTCGTAAGACTTCTCCAAGAAAGGGTGCCCTACAAAATCCACCTTCAAAGACGTGTCGGCGTAGCACTTTACCTCGAAAGGGAATATCACCGCCAAAGCATCGAGAGTTTCCGCCATTTTAAAGCGCCGCTTTGCCTTCCAAGCCCAAATCTGAGGACTTATATAATAAAGGGTTTTTACGCTTCCTCCGCCTTTTACGCTTACGCCGCGCTCCTTTAGGATGGAAGCTATGCGCATATTAAACCCCGGATAGTCTACAAAACAAACAGCCCGCGGCTTGTGGGCGCAAATCCAATCCACAACAGCTTCAGACAGTTTCTTAAAAAAAGCGTAATTTTTTAAAACCTCCGTCAAGCCTACAACGGAAAATGCAGTCATGTCGAAAAGCAGCTGCGCGCCTGCGCGCTCGAGACAAATTCCGCCGAAAGCGCACACGCGCAGCCCCGAATCCTTTTCAAAAACGTTTTTTAACATGCGCGCAGCCTGCTCGTCGCCGGAATGCTCTCCGGCAATGACAAGCACATCGCACCGCCCGTCTTTGGGCGCGGCGAATGAAAATTCGCGCATATTCAAAACGTCTTCCGCCATATTATTTGCAGTTCTTTATTTGGCGGACGATTTCGAGGGCGACTTCAAGGGCGCTCGTTCCAAGCTGCGCGTCCACCTTTGGGTTGAGCTTATTTATAACGCAGTTTGCAAAACTTGCGAGTTCCGACTTCAACGGCTCCTGCTTTTCAAAAGGGACCTCCTCCGGAATAATTTCCTTGGAATCTTTTACCTTAATCAAGTGCCCGCGCTGATTCATAAAATCAAGCGACATGTACGCGCCGGGCTGAAATATTCTTATTTCACGGATTTTCTTGAGGCTTACGCGGCTTACATTGAGATTTGCAACGCACTTATTTTTAAAGCGGATGCGGGCGTTGGCTATGTCTTGAGTATTGCTTAAAACTCCGACACCGACTGCTTCTATGCTTTCTATCTCCGAATTTGCAAGCTTTAGCACAACTCCTATATCGTGAATCATCAAATCCAAGACCACGCTTACTTCCGTGCCGCGCGGATTGAAAGGAGCGAGCCTGTCGGCGGTTATGAAGCGGGGCTGCTTGACGTGCTCCTCCATGAATTCCATTACTGGATTGAAGTGTTCTATATGTCCAACTTGCACGATTAGTTTTTTTTCTTTGGCTGTTTGCACTATTTTTTCAGCGTCTTCTATAGACGTGCATATTGGCTTTTCTATAAGCAGGTCGCAATTGCGCTCAAAGAGCGGCATTGCAACTTCCGTATGCCTATCGGTGGGAACCACAACGCTTACGGCGTCGCACTCGTCTCCCGCCTGCTCGACAGAATCGAACACTTTGCACCCGTATAGCGATGCAATTTCCTGCGCCCTCTCGCGATTGTTGTCGTAAACTCCCACTAGAGTCGTGGTATCGAGTTGCGAATATATTCTGGCGTGGTGTTGTCCGAGGTATCCAACGCCTACCACGCCGCATTTGAGTTTCTGATTTTGGCTCATAAATTGAAAAAAGTTACATTTTGCCGCTTTTATTTACAAGAAAATATCATAGATCCGAACGTATGTCCTCCTGAATCTTCTTTTCACTCTGGATTATATTTACGGGATTCAGCTTCAACCCTATTTTAGGGTCGGAAATCTTGCCGTCAACGGTGGCCTGCACCGTGTTTGTAATCGGATTTATTACGGAAACTACATTTGAAATTATAGGCGTGGTGATTCCGCCGAAAGGTATTATTGCAAGAGTGGCGCCTATGTCGTCCTTCATAAAGTCGTAATTTGCCGCGCCCTTTATCTGCATGACGGGGCCGCCCATTTCCAAATGGGGGAACGATACAACTCCGTCCGTTATGGCAAAATTGCTGTGCGCGTAGGTTATGTCGAAAGACCCGAACGGCAGTCTTAGCGCGGCGGTTGCGCGCGACAATGCCCCAAACAGATTTAATTTTATCAAGTCTTTGTTTTCCAAGTTTACATATCCGCCGCCAGAAGATTTTTCAAAAGCGTCAACATCGCCCTCTAGCGAAATGGACACTGTAATTTCGCCGTTTTCTCCGCCTTCGATAATGCTGTTTCCGCCTTCCGCCTCCGATTTGCCTGCGACGTTTTCGGAAGGCGTTTCAGGCTGCGGACCGGGCGCTAGCGACGCTAAAAATTCAAAGAATTTTTGCTGGTTCATTTTTTCGGCGTGCGCATCGCCCTTAAAAAGCATTGAATCTTTTGTTTTCCGCAAAGCCGCGGAGCCGCTAGCCTGCCCGCCGCAAAATTCGCAAGAGACGTCTTCTATTTGCGTTACAATCTTGTCGCTGCGCGCGCTAAAACGCAGGTTTTTCAAAGACGCGCACTCAATAATTGTGTCTCCCGAAGCGAAGGCGTCCACATTATATATATCGCGTTTTTGACTGTGCCTGGCGGGATTTTGCATTACGGCATTAATTGTCATGTTGGGGGCCGTAGAGAATTTGACCACATCCAAAACCTCGCGGGCGTCGTTGCCGCCCAACGCTATAAGCTCGCGCGAATTGAGCGTCGACACCAAAAAAAGCTCCTGAGTTTGATAGCTTGTTATTCCCTTGTCTCCGTAAAGCCATTCTATTATGCCGTGGGCGCGGCGGTCGGCAGCCTCTATTTCCACGTCATAAAGAGTTATACGCCTCGGATTAACCCAAACGTACATCGAGAACGCATCGAATTTTTCGCCGCCGTAAAGCGCATTGACGCCTTCGGTTGCAGCGTAGCACCATATAAAATCCGGCTTTCCCCAAGTGCCCTCGACGCTTACGTCGGCGGACGGAAAATTTTTTTGTCCCTCAAAAGCAAACGCCCCCATTACGCGCGTCCACCAGGGCGCCATAAAAGATGATATCGCCATGGGCCTTATATTGCCTATCAAACGGATAAAATATTGGTTTGTAGCCATGTTCTGCCTGTACGATCCGCTTAAATTCCAACCTTCGCGCGCGCTTATTCTTATGTCCTTGCCGACAAACATCCCCGAAGGAGTATCGTAAAGAATCTCTCCGGAAACGTTTTCAACGGGAATTCCAGAAATTACGCAATCTTGCGCATCGACCCACGCCTTGAGCTTAAAAACGGAACTCTTTGGAGAATACAAAGCGGCGCCTTCCACATTTATGCCTCTCGAAAAAGAAAACGATTTCAATTCTTTTATGCCATCAAGCTCCTTTCTGTGCAATACCCAGTCGGGGTTCAGCGTGCCGCCGAATTCCGCTGTTACGGAGTACAAGGAATCGAACGAAAATTTTCCGCCCAGCCTGTATATGTCTAGGGCCGCAAAAAACATCCAGTCTTTGCCAAAATCCTTTTCGTCTATATAATCTTTTTTCAGAGACACATTGTCTATGAGCATTCCTTCGTAGGAAATTTTCTTAGCGGCCAACTCTATGTCTTCGAGCGCATAAGAACCGTCCGATACCAGCAAATCCGCCCGCGCGGCGACATTGTCGCATGCGGGCAGCGACGCCCCGGAAACTTTATCGGCAAAAGCCCGCAAAGATATCGATTCCTTATCGCCCCTATACCGAAATTCAAGCCCCATTCTGTCGACTTCCACATCTCTCTCAAAAACTTTAAAATTCGCCTCCTGCGCGCGCAGGCGCGCGGAAAATCTGTTGTCGTTTCCGCCGTATAGGCGGAATCTCAGAATGACCGCGGGTTCGGAAAACATTTCAAAATAATCGTTGTAGCGAGAAATCTTTTCCAATGCAGCGTCGAGCGCATCCGCCGGATATTTTCCGGCTTCTAAAAATTTTCCTGATTCAGTTTTTTCGCCTGACGCCGGGCTCTTCTTTTTTAAATCGTCGACGGGATTTATGCGCATAAAATTTTCAGCAAATTCCTCCGGGGAAAATGCCGCGCCCACAATTCCCGAAGTTTCCGCCGACAGTCTGCCGCATCTAAAATTTAGCGCTTCGACGGTCCACCATCCGCCGTCTTTTCTCAAATCCAAATATATCTTTGAAAATGCAGGAGATTTCTCCGCGCCTTCAAAAGTCGTCCCGAGCGCCCCGTTGAACACGCGGACCCGCTTAAAGGAAAATTCTCCGTTCAACATTTGGAATATCCAAAAATCCACCCCTATTCTTTCAGCCGACAAAAACGGCTCCGGAGTTCCTTCAAACCGCAGGGTGATTCCGTCAGCCTGAATTCCGCCCCTTAGGGAAATCCACGCAGACTTAAAATCTGCTACAAATCCCCTTTTCACGCATTCTTCTTTTATTATGGCGCAAAGACGTTCTGGGACTGGAACCTTGTCGACAAAGAACAGCACAGACAAAACAGCCGAAAAAACAAGAGCAGAAAAAATAAGAAAGGCGTTTAAGGCCCAAAGAGAACGCCAGAACGCGTTAAGCGCGAAAGTGAGAAATTTCAGACTGAGACTTCTGCCTCGCACGTCCGTTTCTCCTATTGTTTCAACGGAACCGGCGCCGGTTTTTCAACTGATTTCGGCGGAACGTGTTCCTGCGTTAGTTCAAATAGGGCGTCTATGCACGAATCCGAAAGCGTGTAAACAGCGTCGGATTTTCCGCTTCCTCCGTACTGGACAGTTCCTCCAAGCCGCTTGGTAAAATGCCATTTCGACGTCTCGGTTTGCGTAGAGGAATCGGTTCCGGGGAGTTCAAAGCCGACCTCCATAACGTATTTCCATGGATGCGTTTGCCCTTCAATTTCGACTCCTTTTTCAGAGAACGGAGCATCTATATAATTTCCTACTATAAATCTTTTTCCCAGCCCCAACAGCGTTTTAGCCGCCGCCGCACGGCGCGTAGTCAAAAGCGACAAAGCCTTGTCGAATCCATCGTTTGACGACTGTATTTCAAAAACCGTGCGGGGCTGACCGCCGTTCTGAAGTTCCGCAATCCTCAGAAATTCAACCTTAGCCTTATCAGGCAAAACGTCCAAGACACGCGAGCGGTAAAAGAGAAAATCCGTGCTTGCCGCTTCTGCCAGCTCCATTGATATTCCATAAACCGCGTCAGAATCGTCCGCAGCCGCATACATCAGCCGCGCGCCGCCCAGCTTGTAAATAGAGCCTATGCGTATGCCATGCTGGCTCTGGTCAGATTGAGTGGCTACTATGTGCAGACATTTTGGCGTCAAGCCGTAAACGGAAAGATTTTCACCGGGGGCGTCATTGACGAATTGGCGGGCGCGCACCTTTTCAAGACGCGAAAGCAAATTGTTCACCAAAGCCAAATCCGCGTTTGAAGTCAGAGTTTGCCCGTCCTTGCCCCCGCCAATCACATCCCATACGCCGCTTTTAAGTTTGCGCAGTTTCAGACTCTCTCCGCCCATCGAGACGTCTATGCCCACAGTTTGATTTATATCAAAACGCAAAAACGACTTTTCTCTAAGCGTGGTTTGTATATCGGAAATTTTCTTCAATATGGAGGAATCTAAAGTAAATATGGTGGGATTGTTTTCAAGGTGCGCGTAGATTTGCGAGCCGTCTTTTGTTTCGCCTCCCAATAACAAGACCTGCCGGCGGTTGGTGCCTTGAATGGTTATTGTAGCGGGCAAAGTGGCTATGTCAAATCCGGTATTTTCGGCGGGATCGGAATTGAAACCAATCGCCGACAACTGGCAAATGTCGTCGAGGAACGCGTTTACCTCGCGCGTGTCTGCGGCGGCGACGATGGGAGTTTCAAACTTCCATTTTCCGCCGTCTTTTATCAAGCCTACCCTGCGAAAATTCATTTTTCCCGAAGCGTCAGAAGCACCTACGGGAAGGCGTATGGAGAACGCCGACACCTCAAAGCGCGGAATTTCAAATATGGACTGCTGGCGGAGGCGTTCTATGTCAACAATAAGACTTTCCACAAACTCCTTATCTACCACAATAATGCGGCCGCCGTTTTCGTCCAGCATGTAAATGCGGTCGCCTATCGGCGCGCTCTTGCCGATTTTCAAAGAATACATTTTCTTGCCGTTGCCGTACTTGAAAATATAGGCAGGGTCTTCAAGGCCGTATTCGGAAAGCGCATGGCCGTGTTTCTTTACTTCGTCTAGAGAAAAATTTGCCTCTTTATCGAGAAATTCCAGCTGGTTTTTTATTCTATTTACAGCGAACAAGTTCGCGGGCCAGTCGATGGGGGAAACTATGCGCCATTTGTTGTTTTCAAGCTTCAAAACTCGCGGCTTGTCTATGTTTTTACCCTCTATCTGTAGAACGGTAAAAGCAACGCTATCGCTCGGCCTGATATCGTCAGAATCATCCGGACGTTCAAGCGACCATATGCCGAAGAACAAAAGCACATTCACCAGTAAGAGAAACAATGTCAGTCTGAATCTCATAGCTTTCCTTGCGTAAAAAGTTAGCGGCGCCGCGCAAACGACACTATCAACGCCAGCAACAAAACGACCGCCGGCAAACTCATATACCTCAACGCCAGCGACATAATCTGATTGTGCGAAAGCGTGATGGTATAAAGACTTATCTGGCGCGAAGGAATATTGAGCATAGTATTTTCCTCAAGCATCCAATTTACAGTGTTTAGCGCCAGCTTGGAATTCCCCAGCCGGTTGAACCATTTATTGATTATAAAATTTTCGTCTCCGAAGACCGCCAATTTTCCACCCGGAATATTCAGGCCCAAATCCTTGCCCCCCGTGCGCGACGCCACCATAGCCAATGGCAACGGCCCGGCCAAATCGGCGGCGGCGTCGTAAGTTTGGCTTCCGCCGCGCGCGTACGACTTCTCCGCCCAGCTGGAATTTCCGCTTAGAATGAGGGGGTCAATTTTCAAAGTGTCGTCTATGGGCGCGCCCATGTCGGGGCGAACAGGACGAACCGAACCAAACTGGACTGGCATATCGGAATCTATCAGATATTTTGATATCGGATGAGCCTTCTGCGGAAAACTGCGCGCGATTAAGTCGCCGCCGGCGCTCTCGTAATCGCCGCTCGTATCAAGCACAAGCATGTCGTCGCTCATTATACCCCAATCGAATAAGACGTCTTCAAGCCCGTTTAACGATCCCATGTCGAGAAACACGACTAATCTTCCATTATTTTTAAGCAGATACTTGCGCAGCTGGTCTATTTCGTTAGGCAGCATTGCGGCGCGGGCGCCGGCTATTATTATCATATCGGCGTTTTCGGGTATCTGCGCCGATTTGCTCAAATCAAGCTCCTCGATATTGTAATTGCGCCGCGAAAGCGCGCTTGCAAATTCGGAAAGCCCGCGCGAAAGGCTGGAATCCTTCGGACTTAGCTCTCCGTGTCCCTTTAAGAAGTAAATAGTGGAAGTCTTTCCGCTGCTGACGCTTAAAATTGCCGACGTCAGCAATTGTTCTCCCTTAAAATTTGTGCGCTTGCCCTCCTCAATATCGTAAAAATCGCCTATGGGAATGCGCTTAAACTTGTTACCGGACGCCACAACGACGCAGTTTTCCAAATCGGAACCAAAACGCGACGCTAATTCTTCCGCCCGTTTATTCTCTATATGGGCGTTGACAAAAGACGACTTTACAGGGGACGATTTTGACGAATTGTACTCGTACTGTTTGAAAACGGCGCGCAAATCCCGCAATACGGCAGTTTCCTCGTTGTCCCTTGCATATTGCGAAACAACCGCAAATATTTCTACAGGCACTTTTAAGTTTTTTACATAAGCCACGCTTTCGGGGGACAAAGAGTTTTTGCGATTTTCGGAAAAGTCCCATTTCTGGTAGTGTCGCGCAGCCAAAAAGTTCAAGCCTACATAAAGAGTAACGCCCAAAATAATCTGCGCCCACAGGTTCAACTTTCTGATGGTGGAAGTCGTCCTAAAATCCTCAAATTTGTTTCCGCCCGTACTCATGCGTTTTTAGCCTCCGTTATTAGAGAAGTTACCGCAAGCAACATGCACGCTGTACTTATGTAGAGAAAGAACGGACGAGTATCGAGCAAACTGTTGCTAAAATCCTCCAAATGCCTGAAAGTTTGCAAATAATCAACAGGCTTCGACAGCCATACCATAAATCCGCTGTCCGGCAGCGCAAACTTTGAAATAAGCCCCGCCCCGACTATCGCGAAAAAGAGCATTCCGAACGACAACATGCCCGCAACTAGAGTCGTGCGTGTGAGCGAGCTTGCAAAAATTCCAATGGCTATGTACATGGCCCCGCTGATAAAGACAAATCCGTATCCGGTCAGCAGTTGGGAATAGGGCATCAATCCGGCCGTGCGTATCGAATTCGGCATGTAAAATTCGGTTATGAGCGGGAAAAACAGCGTCATAAGCCATAGGATGGCATAAAAGAAATAGCACGCCAGAAATTTCGCGAACACAATCTGACCCGCCGTTACGGGAGTCGTCATGAGAGTTGCCAAAGTTCCCATTCTGCGTTCCTCGGCTATGCTGCGCATCGTAAGCAGCGGCACCATAAACAAAACTGGAACCCAAAAGACCGAAAGAAATTTTCCCAGCGGCGAAACGTCGCTTGCGCTCATGCTTACGTCGACTAAAGAGAACAAGTACATCATAGCCATAAACGCAAGAAACATAAACGCCGCTATATACGTGGACGGCGCGATAAACATCTGCCAAAGCTGGTGCTGCCACAATATTATAAATCTTTTCATTATCCGTTACCTTTGCGTTTTTCTGGAGAGCCGCCGCCGGAAGAAGCCGATTTCAAATTGCTTACCTGTTCCCAACTCCGCCGCGTCGCAGCCATGAATATTTCCTCTAAACTCGGCTTTCTATACGCGACAGTTCTAACGGCAAAACGGGTGTCTTTTGAAAGTTCGCTGATAATCTCTCCGCCAAGATTTCCACGCACGGAACCGGTTAGCAAATAGTCGAAATATCCGTCGGCGGAAGCCCGCAACAATTTCTCCACCGACAAACCGCAGCCGATTTGCTCCACTACTCTTTTAAATTCTTCTGGAGGAGACTTCAAACTGACCTCGTACCTGTCTTGAGAAATAAAATCTTTGCGCAATGACTCCGGAGTTCCGCTGGCGACAATCGTGCCTTGGTTTATAATCATAACCCTGTCGCATATCAGCTCGATTTCCGGGAGTATGTGGCTGCTTATGATTACGCTCATTTTGCCGCGCAGAGAATTTATAAGCTCGCGGATTGCTATTATCTGGTGCGGGTCGAGCCCAATCGTGGGTTCGTCCATGATAATCACTTCGGGTTTTGCCAAAATGGCGTCGGCAATTCCCACGCGCTGCCGGAAGCCTTTGGAAAGATTGCCTATTATCTTATTTGCCGCCTTGTGGTGAAGTTGGCAAATCTCCATCGCCCCTTGCACGCGTTTTTTTACTTCGGAAGACGGAACATCCTTTATGCGCGCTCTAAAAGTCAAATATTCGCTAACCCGCAAATCCTCCGGAAGAGGATTGTTCTCCGGCATGAAACCTATATGCCGGCGCGCCATTTCCGGATATGTTGCAACACTTACGCCGCAAATGTGCACGCTGCCGCTTGTGGCGGGCATAAGACCTGCCAATATGCGCATGGTAGTGCTCTTACCCGCCCCGTTCGGGCCAAGAAAGCCGACCACCTCGCCCTTGCCAATGCGAAAAGAAACATTGTCAATGGCTTTTACCGCACCGTAAGATTTGGTAAGTCTTCTTACGATTACGGAATTTGGGATTTCCTGTGAAAAATCTTCCATTTGCAATTCAGACTAAAGACGTCCGCAACTCCGGGCGTTTTGCGTGCTGCAGAAAGCCGAGCGGCTTTAAAGCCGCGCGCGCCTATCCGCATTTTCGGCCGGCGCAAAATCGGGGCGCCGCAAACGGTTAAACGCTATTTGGAAACCTTTTCTTTTATGTAAGATTTAATATCGCCCAAAGTTGTAAGTTTTTGTATGTCCTCGTTGTCGATGGACATTCCTATCGCGTCTTCCACAGCCAAAACAATTTCTACCATGGTGAGGGAATCAAGCCCGAGATCCTCTATCATTTTTGTTGAATCCGAAGCGGATTTTAGAGCGTCGCGTTTTTCTGGCTCCAGAAAACGCTCTATAATGCCCATAACTACGGGTCCGACAAGTTCAGAGTTTCCCGTCTTTCTGAATTCGACCGCTTTTTCTATTGTTTGTTCCGAACAGCGCTTGAGCGCATCGCGCAAAGCCGCTTCGTCTTCCGATGTAAAGTTTTCAGGATTCATACTCTAAATGACAGCACAAATCATTTGCAATTTCAACCCTTTAAAACGTTCCGAAAAGACTTTTTTAAATTGCCTATAAAGAAACAAATTTGCGATAATTTAAAAAGTTTTATGAACTGCCTGCTGCTTCCAAAAAATTCTCCGCTAATTCTAGCTTCGGACAACCCAAAGCTCGAACATGTAAAAAATGTTTTAAAGCTGAAAGACGGAGACGAAATTTTCGCCGGGACCGTCGGCTCTCCGCTGCAAATTTGCAAGTTGAAGCATTTGCCGGACGGCGGAGCCGAACTCTTTCCCCTGCGCCCCGCCCCCGCGGCCCCCACAATTCACATAACGCTCGCGGTATCCTACGCCCGCCCGCAAATCGCGCGGCGCATACTTTTCGAGGCGGCGTGTTTCGGCGTTGAAAACCTGATTTTTTATCCAGCAACGAAAGGAGAGGCAGATTACGCAAAAAGTTCCCTCTACTCTTCCGGAGAATGGCAAAAAAGAATGATTGAAGGCGCGGAACAGGCCTGCGCGAGCTCTATCCCCAAATTCTGGCAGTGCGAAAGCCTTAAAGACGCGGTTGACATGGCGGTCGATGTGTCTCCGGCAGGTTCTTTGCGCGCGGCGCCGGACCTCTACGAAGCAACCTCCTGCTACGCCGATTTTTTTAACGCGCGCAATGCGCCGCAACATTGCATATTAATATTTGGCAGCGAACGCGGATTCGCCGATTCAGACAGGCGCCTTTTGCGCGAAAAATCCTTTGAACTAGTTTCCCTCGGGGCGCGCGTGCTGCGGACTGACACTGCTATAATGGCGGCTCTTGCCATATTTTCGGCTTTAAAGCCTTGCAAAAAGACAAAGTAAATATTTTGATATTGGAAATGGAAAAAAAAGCAATTGTCATAGGCGCGGGCATAAGCGGTTTGTGCGCGGCAATCGAACTTAAAAAAGCGGGATTTAACGTTACCGTCCTTGAAAAGCGCGAGCGCGCTGGAGGAGTTATAGGCACGTCGGCGCGCGACGGATTTAGGGCCGAAAGCGGCTCCAACACCGTAATGGTAAACTCCCAAAAGACTCTAGATTTCCTTGCCGAGATAGGGTTGAAGGAAAAAATAGCAATCTCCGCGCCGTCCGCAAAGAAACGCTTTTTTGCCAGATACGGCAAACCTCAAGCCGTGCCAATGGGACCGTTGCAACTTTTGACTACCCGCCTGTTTTCCTTCACAGGCAAATTGCGCATGCTGTGCGAACCTTTTGTAAAACCCCCGCAGAAAGATTCCGACCCAAGCGTTGCGGAATTTACCGTGGAACGCTTCGGCAAAGAAGTTTTGGACTACGCAATGAACCCCTTTATGGCGGGCATATACGGCGCCGACCCCGAAAAATTATCTATAAAGCACGCATTTCCGCCGTTTTGGAACCTCGCGACAAAATATGGCTCGGTCATAAGGGGGGCGATGAAAGCGCGGAAGGAAAAAATGGCGGTCGGCAACTTTTTCAAGCCAATGATGATTTCGTTTAAAAGCGGCATGCACACCTTAACAGACGCCCTCGCCGCGGAACTCGGGGATTCCGTCAAGTGCCTGGCAAAAGTAATATCGATAGACTCAAATTGCGAAGGCTGGGAGGTCTCTTGGGGGACGGAAACGGAAGATGTGTGCGAGCACTACGACGCTTTGGTTGTGGCGGTTCCCGCTCCGGAAATATCGGATTTGCCGTTCGGCGGAACTCTGTCGGCGGCGCTAGCTCCCCTGGCAAAAATACAATACGCCCCCGTTGCAACATACACAATGGGCTTTAAGCGGCAGGACGTATCCCATCCGCTAGACGGATTCGGAGTGCTCACGCCAAAGAAAGAAAATTTTTCGATATTGGGTTCTCTGTTTGTTTCGACGCTTTTCGACGACCGCGCTCCCGACGGATGTGTAACTCTCACCAACTACGTCGGCGGCATGCGCTATCCGGAACTTGCCTCCTTGGAGCGCGGCGAAATGAGGGAAGTTATTTTGAAAGATTTGCGGAGATTGCTGGGAGTAAAAGGAGAGCCGGTTTTCGAGGAGCTGTTCGTTTGGAAACACGCGATAGCCCAATACAATGTGGGATACCAAGAGTATCTCGACATAATGGAGGATATCGAAAAGCGAATTCCAAATATGGCGCTAGTGGGCGCATACCGGGGAGGAGTCGGCGTAAGCAGCTGCTTGGAGAACGGACTTCTGGCGGCGGCTAAACTCGCCGGAAGGATTTCCGACTAAATTTACAAAGTGGCAAAAGCATATATACTGGCAAGCTTGGGAGCGCCCGAAAACATATCGGCGGGCGCGTGTGAAAGTTTTTTGCGCGAATTTTTAGGCGACAAACACGTGCTTTCCATTCCATTTCCGCTGCGGCAGTTGCTTGCCGCGCGCATAGCAAGAAAGCGCGCCGCCCAATACGCCCAGAATCTGAAGCTCATCTGCGGCTGCGACATAAAAAAACATCCTTCCATCACCGCCGCGCGCAATCTGGCAGTCCAAATAGAGTCGCTTAGCGGAGTGAAAACTTTTTCGGCTTTCCGCTACGGGGCTGAAAATATATTAAAAGCCTTTCAATCGGCAAAAAGCTCAGGCGCAGACGCGGTAAAAGTGCTGCCGCTCTATCCCCAAGACGCCTATTCCACCACATCGAGCGCCTTCGACGCGGCCTCAGAAGCGGCAAAGAAGACCGGATTAAAAATGGAATTCATAAGGTCGTATTTCGACAATTATGATTACATAAGGCTGGTTGCCGATTCAATTAAAGCCGACAAAAACCTATGTCCCGACGCAATAATCGTTTCCTTCCATTCCGTTCCGCTTTCGCATTTGAAAAAGACCGACTATTTGCGCCAATGCCAAACAACGTTTGAGATGTTGAAATCGGAAATCGGAGAGGGAACCCAAACGAAGCTCGCGTGGCAATCAAAAATGGGAAAGGGGCGCTGGCTTGGCCCTTCCGCGAAAGAATGCGCAAAATATTTTGCCGATGCGGGCGCAAAAAAAATATTGGTCGCCTGCCCCGGGTTTTCATGCGACTGCACTGAAACCTTGGTTGAAATAAATATGCAGCTAAACGACGCTTTCAGGGAGCAAGGGGGCGATTTGTTGCGCGCTGTCCCCTGCCTAAACGATTCACCTGCGCACGCGCAGATGCTCGCGCGCATATTGAAAGGTACTAAATGACAACCGCAATATTAACAGCATTGGCCGCCGTTTTATATTTTTCGAGCTTTGCCGTCTCTACGTTTTCAAAGGCAAAAAAGTCGTCTTTGAGAATATCCTCCGCCCTTGCATTTTCGGGGTTCGCCGCGCATACTGCCGCAATAGCCGCGCGCGGGATTTTAATCGGGGGGATAGCCCTTTCGACATCGTACGACCTGCTTGAATTTATAATATGGGGATTCGTGCTTATACAGTTAATCGGAGCTCTTTTTTTCAAAATTGGGCTTGTTGGAATATTCTCAATGCTGCCCGCCGCAATTCTCACCGCCCTGCCTTTGGGATGTCCCTTGTTTTTAGAAACAATGCGGAATGTTCAAAGGGCTTCTACTAGTGTTGCAACAATCCACGCGATACTCGCGGTAATATCATACGCCTTTATGATAGCGGGCGCGGCTGCGGCTGCGATGTACATCGCCCAGGAAAAATATTTGCGCGAAAAATCGCATTCGGCTTCGGCGCGGCTTCTGCCGTCTTTGCAAAAGCTCGACGGCACAATGAAAATCTCCTTGCAAACCGCCCTAATCTCTATGGCGGTATCGTCCATATTCGGAGCTATAAAAGCGGCGCAGACGGATATAGACCTCCCAATGTCCATAAAGTTTGCGGGGGCTACAATTATTTTGCTGGCGCAAATATCCATCTTCACCGCGACTGCGGCAAAAAAACTCGGCGCAAAAAAACTAGCTTTCTATGAAATAGCGCTGGCAGCCCTCGCCCTTTTAATGTTAATACCAATAGAACTCAGAACAGCATTAATGAAATGACAAAAGAAAATTTGCCCGAAAACCTGCTGCGCCTAATGCGCGCAAAAAACTATGTTCCGCGAACCCTTCCGGAACTCGCCTTGGAACTAAAGCTCGAGCGCAAGGATCTCCCGCGGCTGAAAAAGATTCTGTCGGAAATGCTGAAAGACGGCAGCGTCGCAAAAGTAAAAGGCGACCGCTACGGAGCCTCGTCGGATTTAGACCTTGTAGCCGGCATTTTGGATTTTAGGCAGAGCGGATGGGCTGTGCTGCGCTTGCCCGACGGAAAAACATCCATAGACGTCCGCCCCGACGACACATCTGTCGCGCTCAACGGGGACAAAGTCCTAGCCCGCCTCTATTCGGACAATTCCCGGCGCGGGAAGCCCGCATTCGGGCGTTCGCGCCGCGGCGGAAGCTCCGATGAAAAATATCAGGCGTTTTTGAAGTCCGAAAAGAAATACGCCAAAGTAATAAGGATTTTAGAGCGCAACAACGAACGCGTAATAGGCACTCTCCAGCGCTCGTACAATTTTTGGCATGTCGTCCCCGACGACCCGCATTTTTTCTACGACATCATAGTGGGCGCGCCCGAGCAAACCGGACTGTTTCCGGTGCCGCAAGAAAACGACAAGGTTGTAGTGTTCTTAAACGATTGGAAACAGCGCCACATAAACCCGACGGGCACGATAATAGAAAACTTAGGGCCCAGCCATACCCCCATGGCGGAATACAAGGCAATTCTTTCCAAATACGAGCTGAGCGAAACTTTCCCGAATGCCGTCTTGGAAGAAGTCAAGCGCGTTCCCTCGGAAGTTTCTAAAAAGGAGATAGCCGGAAGAAACGATATGCGCGGGGTTTTTACGATAACCATAGACCCGGAAGACGCTAAAGATTTCGACGACGCGCTGTCCATGGAAAGAACTCCCGGCGGAGAATGGGAAGTCGGCGTCCACATTGCGGACGTGTCGTACTATGTGCGCGCAAACTCGCAAATAGACAAAGAGGCCCGCAAGCGCGGAAATTCGACATACCTTGTTGGAACGGTGATTCCGATGCTGCCGTTCGAGCTGTCAAACGGGATATGCAGCCTTGTGGAAGACAAAGACAGGCTTGTCAAGAGCGTGTTTTTGCGCTACGACGCAACGGGAGACTGCACGGGCGTGCGTTTTGCAAACTCCGTAATCCGGAGCCAGAAGCGGCTGAGCTACAAACAGGCGTACGCCTTTTTAACTGAAGACGACATAGAAAAAATATCCGGGATAAACCCGCCGCCGTCATACGAAACCGCATTTACCGGCAAGCGCCTGGACGAACTCGACAAGCACACCCTTTTAAATTTGCGCACAATGATAAGGCGAATGTGGTCGATAGCCGCCACCCTGCGCAAAAAAAGAATGCGCAAAGGAAGCCTCGATTTGGATATTCCGGAATTTAAGATTTTCTGCGACAAAGACGGCTATGCCGACAGGATAGAAAAATCCGAAAACAACGAAAGCCACCAGCTAATAGAAGAGTTTATGCTCGCCGCAAACGAAGCCGTCGCAAGGGAGCTTTTCGACCACCACCTGCCGTATATATCGCGCGTCCACGACGACCCCGACGAGGAAAAGCTCGCCGAACTCCGCGAAGACCTGGAGACCTTCAACATCCATTGCGGCGACCTTACGTCGCGCAAGGAGGTAATGCGCGTATTGGCGGAAATTTCCCGCCACCCGCAAAGCTACATATTAAAAACAAAATTTCTGCGCAGCCTAAAACGCGCCGAATACCGCGCCTCTGCCGACGGCCACTACGGGTTGAACAAAGTCTACTACGCCCACTTCACATCGCCCATACGCCGTTTTGCAGACCTCACCGTGCACAGGCAAATGAATTATCTCATGCGCGCGCTCAAAATGAAAGGCGCCCCGCGCTCTCCGGTGCAGATGCAAACAAAAGGCGCCCTAGAGCAGACTGCGGAACACATAACAACCACCGAGCAAAACAGCGCCGAAGCAGAACGCGAAAGCAAGAAAATAAAGCTTATGGAATATTTTGAGCGCAGCGTTGGCACAAACAACGCGTTCGACGCCGTAATAACGTCTGTAACAAGCCACGGCTTTTTTGTGGAACTAACCGAATCCATGGCGTATGGATTCGTCCATGTCCACACTCTGCAGGACGATATTTACCATATGTCCGACGACGCCACAAAACTGCGCGGCAGAAGGACGGGCAAGACTTTCAGCGTAGGGGATAAAGTCCGCGTAGAGGTCGAATCCGTCGATAGGTTTAAACGCCAGATTGATTTTCACATAGCAGGAACATACCAGAACAAAAATAAAAGAAAGAATAGAAGATAATGGTTTTCGCCAAAAAAGCCACAACAGCCCTAGCCTTTGCTGCAATTTCCGCCGCCCAACTTATGGCGGAGGAAGGCGCAACTGTAAAAGTGTCGGATTTCGGCGCAGTTCCAAACGACGGCAGATGCGATATAGCCGCCATTTGCGAAGCAATTAAATACGCCAAGGAAACCGGGGCCAAGAAAATACAATTTGAGAGCGGAACATACGATTTGTTTGTCGGCGACCCATCAAAGGAAATTCCAATAATGATAAACTCCTGCCCCAATCTTGAGTTTACCGGAGTTTGCGACAAGAACAAAAGGCCGAAAACGCTTTTTTTGCGCCATTACGATTTCAAGCCCAACATTGCCGGAGCGCCAATCTTGCAAGTACAGGACTGCCAGAATTTCAAGCTAAAGAACGTCGCCTTCGACAACTATCCGCGCTATATGACTTGCGGCGAAGTTGTAAAGCTCGATGAAAACGGCGCAACCGTAAGGGTTCTCGACGGCAACCCGTATTTCGACAAAACCGTGCTATGGTGCGCAAATGTGTGGGACGCCAAGACAAAAAATCTGAAGAAAAAGCCAAGCCTTACTTTTGGAGGCAAAAATGTGGAAGATAGAATGGACGAGCTAACCGCCCACATTGAAGGCGATCCCAAAGACAGGCTTTTGCGGATAAACTCTCCCGAAATAGCGTCGCAGCTGGAGTTGGGGGAAATCTTAAGCTGGAACTTCGGGTGGCTGGGGCTGCAAGTGTCGCTTGTAACCTGCCAAGACTTGCATTTGGAAAACGTCAGCACATACAGCGCAATCGGGTTTTGCATGCAGGCTTCGAGGTGCAGAAACGTCTTCGCAAAGAACGTGCGCTTTGAAAGAAGGGGCAACCAGATGCACGTCGGCAGCCGCGACGCATGGAAGCTCTATTCCTGCCGCGGAACCGCAGTCATAGAGGACTGCTATTTTGAAGGAGTGCGCTGGGACGCCCAAAATGTACACGGTATTTTCGGATGGGTAGATAAGGTTATAGACAAGAAAACCGCGACACTCACCAACAACTTGTACGGATTGGGATCAATAAAAGTTCCGCTGAAATCAAAGGTCGGATTCTGCAAGAACCGCGACGAGCAAACAATGCTGACTCTGCTTTCATACAAAAAAGCCGGAGTTGCCGAGAACGGAAAAACGCAAATAGAGGCGACATTCGCCGAAGATATTCCCGACTTTGCAACAAAATCCACCGTGTGCCAATTCTACGGAATGAATCTAGATTCGTACACTCTGATAAATTCCACATTCCGCAACATAGCCGGTACCGCCAGCTTAATCCGCAACGAAAACGTCAATATAATAGGCAACAAATTCGACCATATAATGTATCCCGCCGTTTGCGTCGGCGGAGCTTTTGCGGAAGTCGAGGGAGTAAACGGAAAAAATATCCACATAACAAACAATTCTTTCGATACCTGCGGATGGCAGTCCCGCCACGGCGGCGTCGGAGCCATAGCGGTCAGAATACAATACAGCGGGCGCACGCCAAAAGACAAAACTCCGTTTTTGAAAGACGTGTTCATATCCTCCAACACAATAAAAAATTGCGACGTGGGAATAGACGTTCAGGACGCAAGAGACCTGTTTATAACAGGCAACGTATTTGAAAATGTGGAGACTTCGATTCTGCACTCCAATAACCCGGATGCTGTAATAAACAATAACGTGGAGGTAAATCCCGCGCAATAAACCATTGCTTGTAAAAAAAAGAAAGCGGAACCTTATTGGGGTTCCGCTTCTTTTATCTAAACAGTTTTCTATTTTAAAAAATTTCAGATTTTATACCGAAAAATTTTCTAGCGGAATAAGGTTCAGTTTTTTAGGAAGTGCGCTTTTAACGAAGCCGATAAAAACCGCAAAAAAAATACACCTCTAAAAACCCCGCTAAATCCCACGCCGAAAAAATTTTTCCGCCCCATCCTGAGCTTTTGCGCAAGCAGTCTTGCGGCAAAATCTTCTAAACAAACCAAAGCCGCCGCCTTAAAACAAGCGCGCCACTGTTTGGCGCGCGGCAAAGGATATGCTTGATGCCTTGTTAGGTTATGCACCGCACCCAGACAATTACGCTACCGCTTGGCGCGCGGCAAAAGATATGTTTAATGCTTTGTTAGATTATGCGCCGCACCCAGACAAGCGCGCCACTGTTTGGCGCGCAGTAAAAGATATGTTTGATGCCTTGTTAGATTATGCACCACCTTGGACAAGCGCGCTGCCGCTTGGCGCGCGCTTTCCAAATACTCCCTATTTCAGCGAACCTCCCGCTGCATCCGCAACTGGTTCGGAAGATTCGGGCGGGGACTTTTTGGAATTTTCAATAGAAGTTTCCTCTGCCGGTTTTTTATCCTGCTTTGAGTTTTTAAGGATTTCTGGATGCTCAAGGACTTCAAGCCAATCGGCCATTATGCGGAGAGACTCGCGCAATTGGACGTCGAATTCGGGAGTGTCGTCGTCTATATCGCCGTCAATCGAATCGAGATCGTAGCTGTCTTTTTTGGAATCGTCGGATTTTTCATCGCCCTTCTTTTGTTCAGCCTCTTTGGCGCTGTCCAAGAGAACCTCCTGTTTAGAATAGTTTTTCTCGGCAAGCTTTTTCTGAACTTCCTTTACGTGTTCATTGTACTTTTCATCGGCGTCCAATTCCTGCTCGCGCTTTTTAAAGTTCAAGCTCCAGTCTTTCTTTGCCTGGCGCGCCTTGACCCAATCCAAACGCTCGTTCCAAAGCGCAAAATCCTCAAGAGACTTCTGGCGTTGCTGGGACTGTTTTGTAAGAAGCCCCATCAATGCCTGTGCCTGCCCTTGCGGAAGTCCGTATCCGTAAAGTTCTTCTATCGAATCAGGGCTTATGCTATCCCATTTCATAGCGTAGTCTTTATACTGCTCGCCTATTTCCATATAATCGTACGCAGACGGAAGAACTATGTCTGAATGCACGCCTTTTAGCTGAATGGATTCGCCGTTTGGCGCATACCACTTTTGAATGGTAACCTTCGCCGCGCTTTTTTGCTCTGGATCGAAATTCTGCAAATGGTAAACCGCCTGAACAGTTCCTTTGCCGTGTGTGGATTTGTCGCCTACAATTATCGCCCTTTGATGGTCTTTAAGCGCGCCTGCGACAATTTCGGTAGCCGACGCAGACAGGCGGCTGACTAAAATAATGAGGGGCCCGTTCCAAACGATTTTTTCGTTTTCATCATGGAGCTTATTTGTCCTTCCGGCCGCGTCGCGCACTTGAACCACAGGGCCCGTCTTTATAAACAGACCCGCCAAATCCACGGCCTCGTTAAGGAATCCTCCGCCGTTGCGGCGCAAATCCAAAATGACGCCTTTTACGTTCATGGCCTTGAGTTTTGTGAGAAGCTCCTCTACGTCTTTTGTTGTGCTAAACCCCTTGGATTCGCCGTTTAGCCCGCCTTCGCCGTAAAACGCAGGAAGGTCTATGACGCCTATCGGGACAGTTTTATCTCCGACGGGTATAGTATATACATCGGCGCGCGCAAGCTTTGTGGTAAGCTTTATCTCACGCCTTACAAGCGTTACTATCTTGCGCGCGGACGGATTGGAAACGGGCTCTATCAGCAGGCGGACTTTTGTGTTTTCCTTGCCGCGAATCATCTTTACAGTGTTGCGGAGCTTCATGCCGATTACGTCGACAATCTCGCCCGTTTCCTGCCCGACACCCAAAATTTTGTCGCCGGGCTTTAGAAGCTTGCATTCCTCCGCAGGGCCTCCGGGCATTAGCTCAGCCAAGGTGCAATAGCCGTCCTTGTCTTGAAGAAGCGCGCCAATGCCGACAAGCGCGTTGCGCACGGATATGTCGAACTCCTCCAGATAATATTCCGATAGAAAAGCCGAGTGCGGATCGTAAAGGCGCGACAATGTGTTAAGGTAGATTTCCTGTGCTTCTACCGCGTCTGCTTTTGCATAGTTTTCAACCAAGCGTTCGTAGCGCCTTAGGACCTCTTTCTTTGCCTTGGCGAGTTTTTCCTCGAAAGTCTTGGGAATTTCCTCCTCCATAACCTCGGTCTGCAAGACTTCCTTTTCAATCATGTTTTCGGATTCGTCAGGCTCTGCAGCCAAAGCGGCGGCTTTTTCTCCGGGAGACTCGGGCTGACCTTTTTTATCGGCGTTTTTTTTGTCTTTTTCTTTCTCCGCCTTTTTGGCGTCGAGAGAATAGCCCAATATCTCGTTTATAAGGTCATAGGTAATCCGCTTGTTCCACAATTCGTCGGCTGCGGCCATATTTGCGGGCCAATCCTCCTTGCTGCGGTCGGGACGGAATGTTTCGGCTGTTTCAAAGTCGAAAGGTTCGTCCATGCGCTTCTTTATCCATTCTATGCGGGAGTTTGCGCGCTCCAAAAATTTCTCGTAGATGGAATACGCCGGAAGAAGTGTCCCCTGCCTTAGCATTATATCTATAGACGGCGCAAAGAAATCCTGGTAATATTGGACATCTTCGGCTGTGAAAAACAGCTTAAAAAAGTCCAGGTTTTGCATGTACTCGCGGATGAACTCGCGCACGTCAAGCTCGGTGATGGGCGTTTTTAAATAGTGGCCACGCTCCATGCAAAAAACTAGATAGCGGGTCTCGTTGCGCATCTTCGGAGTGGTTTGCAGGGTCATCGGCGTGGATTTTTTCTCCGCCTTTTCCTTTGTCTCCGAGGTAGCCGAAGCTGCTTGCTGGGCGTACGGCAAAGCCGCAAATGCCGCAAACGCCAAGACTAGCACTAACAATTTCTTTAGCTTTATCATCTTAGAATTTATATAAAATTTTTGTAGTTATATGCGTATTGGAAAGTTTTGACAAGACGGATTCTCAAATTGTTCCTCATTTTAGATAGCTTTTAGCCCGGCGCAGGGTTTCGCGCTCGTCTTCGGTAAGCGAGGAAAAGCCCGAAGCGTTTATCTTGTCTAAAATTCTGTCGACCTCGCGCTTGAGTTCCACGGGGTCGGTTATATTGACTTTGTATGAATAAGTTTCCACGGACGTGCGAGATTTGGCGCTGCTGCGCGTCTTGCCAAAAAATCCGCGCGCTTTGAATTTATCAAACATCCCAAAAAATTCTCCGCGGCGAGAGACCGCAAAAAGCGTTCCGGCTGCCATTCCGCCCAGATGCGCCGCATAAGCGATTGTCGCATCGCCGCCCGCAAGGCTGTAAACCAACCCCAAGGCCTCGAAAGCCGCGGCGATTTTTAACATTGTCATAGGGCGCATTGATACCGGAAGCACAAAGAAAATCAAAAAAGTTATTGGCAACGGAGGATAGAAGAAGCAAAAGGCCGCGAACACCGCCATGACCGAAGCCGACGCCCCGACTAGGCCTGCGGAATCGCCCAACGAAGTGGCGAGCCAGGCCAATGCGCCCAAAATCGCGCCGAAAAAATAGACTGCGTAAAATTTTCCCGTGCCGATGCAGCGTTCTAGTGGGGTGCCGATGAAATACAAGCCTATCATATTCAAAACAATATGAAGCAAATTGGCATGTAAAAGCGAATATGTAAGAATTGTCCATACTTTCCCTTGCGCCAAATTCTGCCAGGATAACTCGAATATTTGATAGTAAAAACCCGCCCCAAACGCCCTATCGACAAACGCTCCGACAACGAACGAAACAATATTTAAAACAATTAAAACCTTAACCGCCGAAACTTCGGAAAACGCGCCCCTGAAAGCGCCTCCCCCGCGTCGGCCTCCGCCCATATAATCTCTATCGTAAAGTCCCATTTCCCTTTTATTTTTTCAATATCTCATCTAGCGCGATGCCGGCCAAGCGCAAACCGAAAATTCCGGTCGCAATTGGAGTGCTGCCGACAATCTTTTTCCCGTCGACATCCGTTTCGTGCGTGTTTGCCTGTACAATTTCGGGCGAGAACACGCAGTCCACTTTGGCTTTTTCGACACCCAACGCGCGCAGTTGCTTTCGCAACCTTGCCGCCATTGGGCAGTTGTATGTTTTAAAGACCGGCGCCACGCAAATTTTCGACGCATCCGTCCGACGAGCCGCCCCCATGCTCGACACTATCGGAATTCCCGCCTTCAGAGCGCAAGCAATCAAGCGGGCCTTAGACGAAATGCTGTCTATGGCGTCGACAACCACGTTGGGCGCGCAATTTATAATATCGGCACAATTCGATTCGCCTATAAACTTATCGAACGCAAAAACCTCTGCCTTTGGATTTATATCGAAAATGCGGTCCGCAGCAACTTCGACTTTCTTTTTTCCCAAGGTCGACGTCAACGCCAATATTTGCCGGTTTATGTTGGAAGGCTCCACCGTATCGAAATCATACAGGTAAAACCGCCCGATTCCGATTCTCGCCAGAGCCTCCAGCGCAAAAGAGCCCACCGCCCCGACTCCGCAAATTGCGACCGATGCGGACTCGATTTTTGCCTGAGCCTCTTTTCCGTAGAGCAAAGCGCTTCTCGAAAACCTTTCCTCCATCATTTGCCGTAAAAGTTGTTGAAATTCAAATAGATTTTTTCTGAAAGTTCCAAGGCGTCCCGGTCTCTTATTTTCGCCAGAACCTCTACTGTTTCCGAAATTTTTTCATGCGACGTTTCTGCGTCGCTTTCAACCATCAGTTTGTCTTCGGAGACTGCCGCCGCGCAAGCAGCACCTTTGGGCGAGTTCAGTTCCCGCAGGCCGAATGAGAAATAACCGCCTATTTTTTCAAATTCCTTGGCCATTTCAACCGAACATCTGGCGGCGTGCAACAAAAAGCATCGCCCTTTTTCGCCTCTCAGAATCCGGTCTTTTGCGGCATTTTCGCCGCTTTTAACCCAATTCGCAAGCGTGCTAAAGGTCTCCCCCCACGCGCCAACGCAATGGACTATTACCGGCAGATTAAATTTATCGGCAAGCTTCAACTGTTCGGAAAAGACTTTTCTTTGCAAATCCATTGGAACCCGTGCGGTTATATTTGCATCAAGTCCGGTTTCTCCAATGGCGTCGGCAGAAATCAAATACTGCTGGACTTCGGGCAGAAATCTCTCGTATATCTCGCGTTCCACAAAATCCAAATCGTCGAATTCCGATATCCGCAAATCCGGATGTATCCCGTAAGCTTTTTTTACGCCAAATGCGTTAAAATCTCTCAAGCCTTCCCAATCTCCGCTAAAGCAGGCGTCGGCGCACACGCGCAAACCCGCGGCAAGACCCTCACCGTCCGCAAATCTGCTAAAATTCGCGTGGCAGTGCGCGTCTGTCAAATGCATATGCATAAAGCGGCTACCGGCGGACAAACTCCTCCAAGACTTCGCGAACTACGCGCATATCGGCAAAATCGGTGGATGTTTTGCCTATGGAGTTTATCAGAACAAACTTTAATTTTCCGCATGCGGATTTCTTGTCGTGCGACATCGCCGACACCATGGCGTCCACATCCAGAGGTTCGCGCAAACGCACGGGAAGGCGGTTTTTCTGAATAACGCTTTCAATCCTCTGGACATCCTCCGAACTTATAAGCCCTAGTTTCTGCGAAAGCATCGCCGCCACAACCATTCCCATGGCCACGGCCTCTCCGTGAAGATAGTTTCCATAGCCTGCGCAATTTTCAACCGCGTGCCCGAAAGTGTGCCCCAAGTTCAAAAGAGCCCTGCCGCCGCTGGAGGAAGTCTCGCGCTCGTCGGCGGCGACAACTTCCGCCTTCAACTTGCACGACAACCTAACAGCTTCAGACAAATTCGCGTCGCGCGGCGAAAGCGGGGCTTCAAGACTTTCGAGAAAATCGAACATTTTTGCGTCGCCTAAAACCGCGCATTTTATGACCTCCGCCATGCCAGCAGCAAATTCGCGCTGGGGCAAAGTTGACAAAAAAGAAGTATCGGCAAAGACGCCGGAAGGCTGGTGGAAAGCTCCAACCAAATTCTTTCCCTCTGCAATATTGATTCCAGTCTTGCCGCCGACGGACGAGTCAACCATAGCAAGCAATGTAGTGGGAATTTGATAAAACTCTATTCCGCGCATGTAGACCGCCGCCGCGAATCCAGACAAATCCCCTACGACCCCGCCGCCGAAAGCAGCCAAAACGCTCTTTCTATCGGCTCCCGCGCGCGCCAAAAGCGAACATATTTCCGCAAGCTTCTCAAAACATTTTGTACGTTCGCCTCCGAATATCGGTATTAAGCACGCAGTTTTTTTCAGTGCGGCCTCTGTATGGGGATGGGCCTTGAGGACAGCATTGTCTGCCACGCAAAATATTTTTCTGCCGCCGGCGGCGATGCGCCCGAAAGTTTTCAGAGACTCCTCAAACGCCCCTTCGCCTATATGTATGCCGTAACTCCGGCTGCCGAGTTCGACTTTCTGTTCAATCATTAGCTGCCTCCAATCCGAACACGCCGTTTACATACGCGCGCACATTGAATTTTTGCAAATCGTCGGGTTTTTCGCCCAATCCCACATAAAGAATAGGAAGTTTTAGCCTGCGGTAAACGCCCGCCAATGCGCCACCTTTGCCTGTGCCGTCGAGCTTTGTAATAATCATTCCGGTCAAGCCGAAGGCCTTGTGGAAAGCCTCCGCCTGCTCTATGCTGTTTGAGCCCAAGCTGCCGTCTAAAACGATTACTGCATTGTGCGGCGCTGCGGGATCGTTCTTGGCAAGAACGCGGCGGATTTTCGCAAGCTCTCCCATCAAATTCTCTTTCGTATGGAGGCGGCCGGCAGTATCGATAACAAGCCACTTTGCGCCCTTTGCCTTGGCGGACTGCCAAGCATCCCATGCAGTGGCGGCTGAATCCGCCCCGCGGCTGCTTTCAACCAACCGCACTCCCAATCTTTGCGCCCATTCGCGGATTTGCTCGTTTGCGGCGGCCCTAAAAGTATCGCATGCGCCCAAAACGACTCCGTCGCCGTTGGCGCCCAAGAGATGCGCAAGCTTTGCGGCAGTCGTCGTCTTCCCCGCGCCGTTTACGCCTACAAGACAAATTACGGAAGGATTTGCGCCGCCTTCCGACTGCGCCAATTCGCTCTCGGCTCCGTCCAGAATTTTTTCCAGCACCGCCGCGCCGATTTCGGCGGCGCGCTTGCCATGGAGTTCCTTGTTGCGCTTGTATTCGGCGCGAATCGCATCGACAATCTCGGCGGTGGTTTCGTACCCGAAGTCCGCCCCGTAAAGAGTCTCTTCTATTTTGTCGATATCGGACTCGTCTATTTTTTTTCCGAATAGCGAACTCAAACCGCCCAACGCGCTTTCGGCGGTCTTCTTTAATCCTTCTTTGAATCTTTTAAAAAGTCCGAACATCTTTTTATTTTTCGGCGGAGCGAAGCGGGCGCGTTAGAGTGCTCTTTACCTTGTCGAGGACTCCGTTTATAAACCTGCGCGATTCACCCGAAGAAAATTCCTTTGCCAAGTCGATTGCCTCGTTTATAGAAACTACGGGCGGAATATCCGTTCTAAACAACAATTCAAATACCGCAAGGCGCAAAATCGCCAAATCGACTTTCGCCATTCTGTCCATAGTCCAATTTGTGGCGCTTTTTTCGATTGCGGCGTCAACCTCATCGGAATGGGCGTTATAGCCGGCTATAAGCTCTTCGGCAAAACCGTAGAACTCGCGCGGTTTTTCCTTAGTTTCAAAAAAATCTTCAAGCTGCCGTTCCAATGTATCCCCTTTGTTTAGCTGGGTCATATAGATAAACTGCATTGCGGCTACGCGGTTTTCGCGTCTTCCGGAAAGTTTATTGTTTTCCTTTAATTCGCTCATTTTTTTTAATGCCCTAGAAAATCAAAAAATTAATTAAGGGTGATTGTATTTCTGTCATCATCTTCTTCGTCGTCCGCGTCGAAAGTTCCTTCGCCATCCCAATCGTCGCCGCCATCGCCGTCATCCCAGTCGCCGTCATCGTCGTCGTCCCAATCGTCGTCGGAATTGAACTCTTCTATTTCGTCGTATAGCGCGGCGCTTTTGATAGCCATTTCAATCGCGCTCTCGGCAAATTCAATCCCGCGCCGAATTTTTCCGATTGTCCTAGCCTCCGCCTGCGCTTTATCGTTGGTTACAACTATTCCATTTATTATGGGAATTCCATTTTCCACCGCTATGCGCTGCAATTCGCCCGCAGTGCTGTGGGCGATAATCATATGGTGCGGAGTTTCCCCGGCTATTACCACGCCGAGACATATTATTACATCATACCCCAAAAGAGCCAGCCTGCTTGCCGCAAACGGCAATTCAGCTGAACCGGGAACCCTAAGCACCTTTATATCCGATTTTTTTGCCCCGCAGGCCATCAATGTATTGCGGACGTCCTTTAGCATGGCGTCCACGAGCTTCTGGTTGAAGCGCGAAGCAACTATCGCAAAAGTGTAGTCGGATGCGTCGAGTTTTTTTGATTTAGGCTTGTCGAGGCTCATAGCGTGTCGATTTTAATTTCTTCAGTTATTTCCAACCCGAAACCTTCGGGAAGAGCGTGCTTGCCGACGTGCGTAGTTAGAAGTTTTATCTTTTTAAATCCGAGCGCCCTAAGCAGCTGCGCGCCCATTCCGTAATCGCGCATGTTGGGCGAAAGCGGCACGCCTTCGGGAATATTTATCCCGGAGTTTGGTTGGCTTATATATACGACCGCGCCGCAGCCCTCCTTGGCAACCATCTCGAGAGCCTTGTCGAAAGAGCCAGCCCCCCATGAAAATTCCCTTTCGCCAAAAATATCAGCGTAAACATTTTCCGAATGCACGCGCGCAAGAGTCGGCTCGGAGGAAATCTCGCCGCGCACAAGCGCGTAATGGACGTTGCCGTCGGTAGCCTTAAAGCCGGAAAGCTTAAATTCCCCGTGCTTTGTTGTTATAGGCCTTTCAAAAATTTTTGTTATGAGCGTGTCCGTCTTCAAGCGGTACTCTATTAGCGAGGCAACGCTCATCATCTTCATGTTGTGGAGTTTCTTGAACTTCACTAAATCAGGAATGCGCGCCATTGTGCCGTCGTCGTTCATGATTTCGCATATGGCAGCGCACGGATACAATCCCGCCAAGCGCGCCAAATCGACTGCAGCCTCGGTGTGCCCCGCGCGCTCCAAAACTCCGCCGCGGCGGGCTCTTAAAGGATTGACATGCCCCGGGCTTACAAAGTCTCCCGCGCTTTTTTTCGGGTCCGCCATAAGCCTAATCGTGCGCGCCCTGTCGGCTGCGCTTATGCCCGTTGTTATGCCTGTGGCCGCGTCAACTGTAACGGTAAAAGCCGTTCCTTTTGAGTCGCGGTTGAGCCGAACCATATCGTCTATGCCCAATTCCGTAAGGCGCTCGGATGTCGTGGGCACGCAGACAAGCCCCCGGGCGAAACGCACCATGGTGTTTATCGCATCGGGAGTTATTTTTTCGGCGGCGATAATCATGTCGCCTTCGTTCTCGCGCGATTCGTCGTCGGCGACTATTACTATTCCGCCGCGCGCAAATTCGGCGATACAGTCTTCAACACTGTCAAAAATCTTTTCCATAAAGAAACGTTTTAAATAAAATTATTGCACTATTTTCCGTTTTGTAAAAGCCTTTTTATATCCACCTCGGACAGGACTTTTATTGAGCCTTCGGGTATGCGCTTCATTATATATGAGCCAATCTGAAAGCGTTTCAAGTCCTTGACGAAATACCCCATTGCCTCGAACATTCTGCGGATTTCGCGTTTTCTGCCCTGGCTCAGCCAAACCTCAGCCCGGCGCTTGGCAAGCGGAACATCCAAATACGGGTCTGGAATTATCTTCTCGGCGCGCAATTTTTCGCCCTCGCACACAACGCCGCGCAAAAGCGCGGGAATAATTTTTTCGTCCAAATCTCGGTTCAAAAGCACGCGGTAGCGCTTTATGACGCCGCTCGACGGATGGGTAATCCTATTTGCCAAATCGCCGTCGTTGGTCAGTATCAGCAGTCCGCGGGAACCTTTGTCGAGACGCCCGCAACAAAACAGCTTCATTTTGGAATATGGTTCAGGCAGCAAATCGAAAACAGTCTGGGCTTCAAACGGATCGCTGTTGGAGCACAAATAGCCCTTGGGCTTATTCATTGCCAAGACCACTTTGTCTTTGACTGCGCCTCTGGCGACTCTGCCGTCGACCCATACCTTGTCTGTCTCGGGATTTACGTCCTGGCCAATTTCGGCGGGTTTGCCGTTTACGGTAACCAAGCCTTCCAATATTTTGGCTTCGGCTTCGCGGCGCGAGCATATTCCGCACTGCGATATGTATTTCTGTATTCTCATTTCAAAAAACCTTTCAACGGGCGGCAGCCGGCAATTGTTTTATTAACGCATTTTTTAAGTTCTCTTTAAAGCTTTTTTTTACGCTTTTTAAGGCAATAACTACGCGCTCCAAACGCGCCCACGCAGCCCATCCGAACTGCGCAAATCTTTCCGGTTTTCCAAAAGTTTGCGGAAACTTTCCGGTTCGCCGCGCGCCGCGCGGGCGTCTGGATATTGCAAACCTGTTTCGAAAAAAAAAAGCGCCGTATTTTCGGCGCCTATTTTAAATTTAAAATCGTCAAAAACTACCCGCGGCGGCGCGCAAACTTCTTCTGGAACTTTTCTACGCGGCCAGCTGTGTCTACAAAGCGCTTTTCGCCGGTGTAAGCCGGATGCGAATCAGCCGTAACGTCGCGCGAAATCATGTAATAATCTACGCCGTCGATATTTTCAACCTGCTTGCTCTTCATTGTGGAGCGCGTAAGAAAGCGCGCGCCCGAAGACACGTCCACAAAGCAGACGGGATGGAAGTCCGGATGGATGTTTTGTTTCATAGTAATGTTGCTCCAAAGTTTATTAACCCTGCTTCGCCTTGAAACGGGGATTGGTTTTGTTGATGATATAGACGCGACCCTTGCGACGAACAACCTTGTTGTCGGGATGGCGGCCTTTCAAAGACTTGATTGATGATACGACTTTCATGTCTATGACTCTCGTTCTAATTTAATGAAAAGTTGTTAATGAAACGCCAGACTTCCACATTGTCAAGCCCTTTTGTGAATTTTTTTCGGCAAATATAAAAATCCGCCTATTTCCACTTTGATGCGCGCGCGAAAATATTAAAACCGGATTCTACACAATCATTACAAGGGATCCGCCCAATATGAGAAGTCCGCCCAATACGACTTTGGGCGTCAGAGGTTCTCCGAGGAAAAGATATGCCAAAATTATCGTAAAAACAACGCTTAGCTTGTCGACCGGAGCAACTTTTGACGCCACTCCGATTTGCAGCGCCTTAAAATAAAAGAGCCACGACAATCCTGTCGCCATTCCCGAAAGAATCAAAAATGCAAAAGTTCGCGCAGGCACATCCTTAAGTTCGCGCATGTCAACCGTGAAAAAAACGACCCCCCAGGTTATGAAAAGAATAACAAGCGTGCGGACCGCCGTTGCCAGATTGGAATTCATTCCGTCCACGCCCACTTTCGCAAAAATTGCCGTAAGCGCCGCAAAAAGCGCCGATAAAACCGAGTAAACTTGCCACATAATACGCCTTTCCCAAATGCTTAATGCTCAAAAAAAATTAAACTTTCCCTATTGCAGCTGTTTTCCGCAACCGGCAAAAATCCGCATACGTTTGCCATTGCCGGCATTTTCTGTTCATAGGCCTAAAAAAAACGTAAAATTTTCCGTTTTACAACCCCAAATTTGCGCCCCTAGCGGCGAAAATGTCGGGGGAAAACACTCTTGCTGAAATTTTTCGCCGGCTTAAAAATTCACCCCGGTTTCAACCCATATCAAAAAAAGCGGCGCCGGAATAAACCGCGCCGCAAAAACATTAAAAAAACGCCTTTGCGCCGGCAAGCCCCCCGGCGCAACAGGCACTTCTGAAACTAGTAAACAGTGGTCTTCTCGGTGTTCTTAGATTGAACCAACGGGGCTTTTAGACGCATATCGTACATTTTGCGCGAAATTTTGCGCGCGGCTTTAGCCATCTCGTAGTGGGGAGTATCGCACGCGTCGACAAACCCGATAGAGTAGTTTTCGCCGTCCGAACGCCCTGTCGTCAGCTGGTCGAACCATTGGAACCAGTGCGCCCCGACAACAACGGGATTCTCTATGGCGCTCTTTGTGTATTTCTCGTAAGACTCCACTTTATCTTCCATAGTCTTGCGCGGCCTGAGTCCGCCGC
>CALXLN010000041.1 GCA_944389215.1 uncultured Opitutales bacterium | reverse complement strand
GCTCCGTTTTCAGAGACGTGCTTAATATAACGCCGGTAGGAATCGTAATGTATCAAACGATGCGACCCGCATAAGCAGTCGGGTATACCCGACTGCTTATGCTCAACTTCCGCAAGCGAAAAGTCTTGACCAACTCTTACCGTCCTGAGAATCTTATAACCCTTGATTAACACATTGGGCATTGTAGAACATTTTTTATTCTCTTTGCCCTCTTTTTTTTCTCCCATTCCACAATCTTTGACGTAGAACGTCTTTTTGTCCCTTGAATTGTGAGCTTTTTGTTTCTCTATATTCCCACAAAACCGTGTAGTATAATAACCTGAAATAGAGTATTTAGAAAATCTAATAAGGTATTCGCATAATACCAAATATTGTTACACAAATATCCTATGTCTGTATAAAATAAAGAAATACGGTAAGATAGCGACTTTTTGTTAAGTAGTAATATGACAAAAGAAGTATTAGCGCCGTAAGACGTTTTTTTGCATTCATATTATAAAAATAAATTATGACAAGTAAATATCTACAATACAAACTTGACAATTTTTCCAATTGTTCATATCTTAAATAACTAAATTTTAATATTATATGAGCGAAAAATTTACAACTACTTCAATGACGATTAGTGCCATTTTAGGTCTAATCAAAGCTAATGATATTGCAATTCCTGAAATTCAGAGACCTTTTGTATGGAAAAACAAACAAGTTAGAGATTTGATAGACTCACTTTATAAAGGATTTCCTGTTGGGTATATTATTTTGTGGAAGAATCCAAATGTAAAATTAAAAAATGGGACTATATCCTCGGGGAAAAAGGTTCTTATAGATGGACAACAACGTATAACTGCATTAATGACAGCAATCGCAGGTAAGGATATCTATAATGAAGATTATAAACTTTGTCGTGTGAAAATAGCATTTAATCCGATTGCAGCATTATCAGACGAAGAAGAAGTTGAATTATTTGCTGTTCAAACTCCTGTCCATTTAAAGAGTAAACATTGGATACCAGATATAGCGGAAATTTTTGATGATGAATTCTCTCGTTATAACTTTATAAAACAATATTGTGAAAATAATCCTAATATTATTACGCATAAACAGCTTGATAATATTATAACAAAACTAAATGCGATTCGTACACAGTCAATAGGTATAATAGAACTCTCGGAATCACTCGAGATAGATATTGTCACAGATATTTTTGTTCGTATTAATTCAAAAGGAACAACGCTAAATCAAGGCGACTTTGTAATGTCCAAAATCGCAGCGGATGAAGTTCATGGCGGAAATACATTGCGTAAAATAATTGATTATTTTAGCCATATTATACGCGTTCCTTCGTACTACGATTATGTGTTATCGTATGATAAAGATTTCTGTAAAAAGCCTGAAGAATACATAAAGAAATTAGAATGGCTAAAGAATGGCGTGGAAACAGTATATGATCCACAATGCGATGATATTATCCGAGTTATATTTATGCACCAGTTTCAACGTGCAAAATTAGCCGAGCTTGTAAAAATGCTGTCTGGTCGTGATTTTGACACTCGTGAATTTAGAGAAGATATTATCGAAAACACATATAATAAACTATATAAAGGTATTGAGAAATTTATTAGTGAGCATAATTTCAAACAGTTTACAATCGCAATTAAGTCTGCAGGATTTATCAGCAATAAATTAATAAACTCAAATATGGCGATTGATTTCGCTTATGCGCTTTATTTGATTTTGCATGAAAGTAAAGAAGTTTCCTCATCTGAAATAAAACGGTTGGTTCGTCGTTGGTATGTGCTCTCTGTATTAACAGGCAGATATAGTAGTTCCCCCGAGTCTTCTTTTTCTAAAGACTTGCGGCAAATTAGTGAAATAGGAGTTGTAAAAACGCTCAAAAATATCGAGGCTGCAATACTATCTGAAAATTTTTGGGATGTGCAGTTGCCGCAGGATTTGACAAATACATCAACTAATAATCCTACGTATCTTGTTTATTTGGCCGCACAAGTTTACTTTAATGACGTGTCTTTGCTTTCTCAGAATATATGTATAAAAGAACTAATTGAATTGGGAGGGGATGTTCACCATATATTTCCTAAACAATATTTAAAAGATCATAATTTTGAAAAGAATAGATATAATCAAGAAGCAAATTATGCTTATTTAGATCGTCCTGTAAATGTCTCGATTGGGAAACAATCTCCATCAGATTATTTCCAAAAGGCATGGAGACAATGCGAAACAAAAGTGATTGAATGCGGGTCAATTACAGATATTAATGCCTTAAAATTAAATCTTGCAATGAATTGTATTCCTGAAGATATATTTAATATGGATTATTCACGTTATACAGAATTTCTTGAAAAACGTCGGATCTTGATGTCTAAAAAAATAAAGAAGTATTATTATGACTTATAGTAAATATCTGAAATTGCAAAAATAGACAAAATATCTGTAGAACTAGCTTTTTTGCAAAGAGTTTATCTATTAATAAAATGGTTTCTAAAATGTTTTTTTAATATATTTTAAATTTGTTTTATTGTAATCGAATTCCCCCTCTCCGCGTTTGTCAAAGCCGCAATTTTAACACAGTTGCGGCTCTTTTTGTCCCTTGAGAAGTTCGATGTGAGAAAAGCTTAAATTGACTTAAATGCCAAACTTTTATAGCTGCTCGGTCTGTTTTAGCTTTGCTTTTGACGCATTGCATACATTTCGGCAGATTTTGTGTGATTTGCAAATTATGTAAATCTATGAATGCTTTGTTTTAGTTCGGATTTGAACAAACATATTTAAAATACATTGAGATTTATGCGGAGTTAAATAAATTAATTGTCATGAGTTTTATGAGATCTTTTTCAGTAATGGTTCTCGGGAATGTAATTCTTGCATCATTGCTTTTCCCCGCTGAAAAGGAAAAATTTCCCGGAAATATTCTAAAAAAGAACGGCGGCTGGTGTTGGTTTCAAGACGAGAGGGCTTTGTTTATAAACGACAAAGTTTTATTTTCCTCGGTAAAAATTCCCGAAGGCGACATAGACGTATCTGAATGGAACGTAAAAAGCGGCAAAGTCTCCACGTTTACACTGTCAAAGAATTTCAACGCCGACGACCACGCCGCTGCCGCACTCCTCGAACTTCCCGGCGGACGGATACTTGCTGCGTGGAGCAGCCACGGGAATTCTCCGGTCAAGGAGAACAACGGAGTGTTGTTTTACGCTAAAACCGCGCGCGCAGGCGATATCTCCGAATGGACTCCGACGAAATCTTATCCGTCCAAAGGCTGCTATAACAATCTGTTTTCGCTTTCCGGCGAGAACGGTAAAATATATGACTTTTCCCGCTCTTACGGGTTTAATCCGAATTGGTACTATTCCGACGACGGTGGCGAGACGTTCAAATATGGAGGACGTTTCCTGTTCTGGAAATTCGACCCCAAAGATCCCAAAAAAACCCCTTGCGACGGCAACCGTCCTTATGTCAAATACGCATCCGACAATATTTCCACCATACATTTTACCGCAACCGAAGACCATCCGCGCGGGTATGACAATAGCATATATCACGGCTATATTAAAGCCGGCAAGATGTACGGCAGCTCAGGAAATGAAGTTGCGCCGTTGTCTGACAAGCGTGATTTGGCTCCTCAGCCCACGGATTTTACGCGCGTATTTGCCGGAGACGCCGACAATGTTGCGTGGGTTTCGGATATTCATTTAGACGAGGCCGGAAATCCCGCAATAGTGTTTTCAGTGCAAAAGAACTGCGGGAAATTGCGGCACATACGCGACCATCAGGCGTTGGATATGCGCTATTTTTACGCGCGCTGGGACGGCAAAAAATGGTTTTGCGCGCAGATGGCCTACGCCGGAACCGCGCTTTACGATGTTGAGTGCGACTATACGGGGTTATGCGCTCTAAATCCCGCGGATGTAAGTACCGTGTATATATCCACTAATTCAGATCCGGAAACAAACTCTCCATTAGTCAGCTCGTCGGACGGCAAACGGCACTATGAAATTTATAGGGGTAAAACTTCTGACGGCGGAAAAACTTGGGTATGGAAGGCTATAACGGAAAATTCTTCGGTGGACAATTTGCGTCCCATAGTTGCATACGGAAGCAAAAATGGGAAGTCGGCGCTGTTGTGGTTGCGCGGGGCAATGAAAACATATACATTATATTCGCTCGATGTAGTCGGCATGATAGACGAATATTGATTCCTGCCTGCCGTTTACTTTGCAGGTCTTTTTCAAAGCTTTATTCAAGAATCCTGGCGCGCAGGATAAGGCATTTGCATCCTTTTTAAGAATCTTGGCGCGGCTGGATAATGCATTTGGGCTGTTTAGCTGCAGCGCGCGAACTGGTAAAGCTGTTTTGCATAATCGCACAGTACGGATCCAATTAAAGGCAGGGGGCGAATATAGCTATTGTTTGTCTTTTTCTCAGGCTGCATTGGTGCTCGTAAAACGGTTGAGTATTTATTTAAGGCAAACGCATGTTGTTGGGATGCGATGGCGATTTATGGTGGGATTAAGCCCAGCTAGAATTTCCGGTTTAGGCATTGCGGCGCATTTGCGTCGCTGCCGTGGACATGTGCGCCATCGGGAGTTTAAACTTGCAAAGAATGTTGCGCGTTTTACTGTTATTAAATCAAGTTTGCATTTTTTTTTCTGCAACGCATATTTAACCGCGATATTTTATTATGAATGACAACCTCAAGCCGATTTGCGTAGATTTGGATGGTACGCTTATTTTTTCGGATACATTGGCGGAGCTCTTTCTGCGAATGATAAAGCACAGGGCGTACTATATATTTCTTGTTCCGATATGGCTTATGCGGGGAAGGGCTGCATTAAAATACGAATTGTCGCGCAGATTTTCAAAATATGTAAACAATCTTCCTTTTAACGGCGAGCTTGTCGAATATTTAAAGAAAGAGAAAGAGTCGGGGCGGAAAATTGTGCTAGTAACAGCCTGCGAAGAAAATCTCGCTAAAAAAGTAGTTTCTCCGTTGGGATTGTTCGATGAAATTTACGGTTCGGAACGCGGCTTAAATTTAAAAGGCTCTGCAAAAGCCGAATTTATTTCTTCAAAGTTCGGGGACGGCAATTTTGCGTACGCGGGCAATAGTTCCGATGATATAAGGGTGTGGGAGCATTCTTCCGAAATGTTGATTGTAAACGCATCCGGCAGGTTGAGAGACAAGGTTGTATCGTCGAATCCCGGAAAGCCGGCGAAAGTTTTCGGCGGATGCGGAAACGGATTTAAAGATTTTCTAAAAGCCGTGCGGATACACCAATGGACCAAGAATCTTTTGGTGTTTTTGCCATTGATATTGTCGCACACTTATACGGATTTGCTTAAAATTACCGACTGTTTTGTGGCGTTTTTTGCATTCTCGCTTTGCGCGAGCGCAACTTATATAATAAACGACATTTTCGACATCGAGTCTGACAGGCTTCACGCCTACAAGAAAAACAGGCCATTGGCGGCCGGGAATTTTTCCGTAACAAACGCTTTGATTGTCGTTCCGCTGTTTATAGCACTTTCGGTTGTGCTTGCATATATCGTGTCTGTAAAACTTTTGTTCTTTTTGTCCGTCTATGCGATAGCCACTTTAAGCTATTCGTTTTGGCTCAAGCGGATTATTCTCATAGACGTGATATTGCTGGCTGTTTTATATATGTTTAGAATTCAGTATGGCGCTGTGGCGGCGGATGTTTACGTCTCGTTTTGGTTGGCGTCATTCTCGATATTCTTCTTTTTGAGCCTGGCTTTTTTAAAGCGCTACGTGGAAATTATGGATATTTCTGGCAACGCAGGTGCGGTTCGCGGAAGAGGTTATGTGAAATCGGATAAGAACATGATTTCGGTAATGGGAATTTGTTCCGGCATGGTATCGGTGCTTTTATTTGTGATATACATAGACGCCAGTGCCAAGGACCTTTACGGGCAGCCGACAAACTTGATGTACGCAAGCGTATTGCTCATATATTTTATCTGCAGCATATGGCTCGCGGCAAATAGGGGGAAAGTCCATAGCGATCCGATAATTTATGCAATCAAGTCTAAGGAAAGCTATATTATAGCGGCGGCGTTTATTGTGATATTTCTTTCGGCGCAGCCGATAATCCAGCATTAGAAAGTTAAAACCGCCAACTTCATTTTATCTTAACGTCTGTATTTTTATTGCACCTGCTAAATTTACATTAAGACGGAAACAAATTCAGCTGGCAAAGTACTCTTGTGCATGGGTGCTTTCAGTACTTGGAAAAATAGTATTCGTTGAATTTCTCGTCCAGGTTTAGCGCTCAACTTTAGGCACGTACGGTTGTTTTGTTAATTAATATTCTTGCTCGGTAGGAATTTATTGCCGCGGCTTTGCGGTTCTTGCGGCTTTTTGTCGGCGGATATTGCGCTTTTTTCTTGCGGTGCAATGCGGATTTTACGCGGAAGCCTTTTACGCTGGAAATCGAAGAAAATAAATAGGTTGGATATCAGCCCACGAGCGCAAAGGTTCGTTTTTTTGGCTTTACAGGCCTGAAGAATTGTTTTTCTATTTAAATGGATTAAATCATTTTATGCGGTTTACCGCGGCATATTTTTGTCGGGAAAAGTTCGTATAAAATGTAAAAAATTTTTCTTTTTTGCTGTTTATTCTTCTATTAATTCATTGTGGATTCTATAGTTGCGGAGGCGGCAATTAATTCTGCGCTCAAACGATATTTATGAACGATTCTACTGCAAAATCTCATCTGGGGAAAAGTGCGAAACTATTGTTTTTATTTTTTGCGGCGGCGCTGTTTCTTTCTGTGCTTCCCATAATGCCGTACGGGGACGATGTTTCATACGCTACGGGTCCGACGTACTACGGCGGCATTCCAAATTTAATGCCTTCATCTGGGCACTGGAGACCCATCGATAAATTATATGGAGCTTTCATTTATTATATTCCGTGGGCCTATCCGTTCCTAAACCATCTGCTGGTAATGTTGGGGCATGTATCGTCGGCGATAGTTTTAATTTTGTTAGCCAAAAGATTCAAAGTCTCCGAGACAATGGCTTTTTGCGCGGGAATAATGTTTTTGGTGCACGCAAACTCTTTTGCGACATTTTCGTCGATAGATTCGATTAACCAATCTTTGTCTTTGGCGTTTGGAAGCATGTCGATTCTCGCATATATGAACAGAAAGTTTGCGCTTTATGTTATGCTTGCATTTTTTAGCGTATGCTCAAAGGAATCGGGTTTCCTGTTTTTTATAATACCTCCCATATTGAGGATTGCCGGTGAGAGCGAGGGCTCTAGCGTGTTCAGCAAAAAATTTATAATTTTTTCGATAAAAACCCTTTTGCCCGGATTCTTTTTAACTTTGGCCTATTTTGCGTTCACGTTCGGTGCGTCGAGCCTTTTGCCGTCTGTTGCTGAGGGGACGGTTGGTGTAATCCGCAAACCCGACATTTACAATCCGATATTTGGTTCAGTGGCTTTGTTGGGGCGAATTTCAACGGTGGATTTGCCTGCAATGCTTATGCCGGAAGGCAAAAATATGCTTCTTTTCGCAGGCACTTTCATAATGGGGCTGCCGGTATTGTTGGCGGTTTTTGCTTTTTGCGCGTTGAAAGTTTTTAGAAACCTGTATGTCTTGGCGCTCTGTGGAATTATTTTCATATTGGCGTTATCCCATGCTACCGTAGCGGCTTTGACGGAAATGAATTCTTATCCCGCCATATTTTTCTCGATGCTGCTTGCAGGCAGCGCCCTTGATTATTTTGCCGAAAAATTTGGCAAAAAGAAAATTTTGGTGTTTGCGGTTGCGCCATTTCTTGTGGCAAGCGCAATTGTGTTGATACACAAGTTCCATCTAATTTACGAAACGAACAAGATGGGATTGGATGTAGTAAACAATATCGAGCAGGCAACTGCCGGTAAAAGCAAGCCTAACAGAGTTTTTGTAATGCTTATAGACAACGCGCATTTCGGGCACGACATATACCAGCTTTATCCAAGCATTGCTTCAGGCTATGGCGAAATAATGAAGCAGGCGTGGAACAATTGGGATATGGATATTACATACGCGTCGTATCGTATAAATGTTCCGCTTGAGGAGCTTGTTGTCCCAAAATACGCAAAGCTAGTTGAATTGCCCAAAAATGAGGCGGAGGAGATTATCGAAAAGATATCAAATGAAAAAATTAAAGACTTCGACGCAGTTTGGATTTTAAGGCAAAATGGAGAAGTTGCCGTAAAGACTAAATAAGTTCTTAAAAAACTTCGGAAGCTCTTGGAGGGGGCGCGGTATTTTACTCCGTCGTATTTTAGATTGAGTCAATACCTTAAGGTTGTGCGTGCATCGTTAATGCGGGTCTTGCGCAAAATCGCAGTAAGATTGCGAAATATAAATTTTTGAAGTCGGGCGGCAAGCAGGCGTAAAACTCAAAGCAAGGGAAGATTTGCCGGTAGAACAAGTATTTCGGGCGCTTGCATATCCCAGCGGTGCGCAAATTGTTTTTATTGCGGGCATAGAAGATATTCTGCGCGCCTTTTCTTGCCAGCGTAATCATCCGAGTATTGGTTCTTTTCCAATAGGCGCTTTCCGGTTTCGCGGTCGAACGAATCTTTTGTGGGATTTTCAGGCACGCAATCTAGCGTTGCATCCATCCACTCTTTTAGAATTTTTCTCATATCGTTTAATGCGGCGGCATAATCGGGGTTGCTTGCGAGATTTTCGATTTGAAGATTGTCGCCATTTGACGTGTCGTAAAGTTCTTCGCGCGGGCGCGGGCATAAAAATACGTCGGATTGCAGTTTTGATAGTTTTGCGCCGGACAACTTTGCTTTGCGCAATTCTTGGTGGGATGGAGAGCTTACAGAGTCGCCGGGCCCGGTCCATGGGGTT
The DNA here is from genome assembly GCA_944389215.1 of uncultured Opitutales bacterium. Lineage (GTDB taxonomy): Bacteria > Verrucomicrobiota > Verrucomicrobiia > Opitutales > Intestinicryptomonadaceae > Merdousia. Next base: position 22,856 of record CALXLN010000041.1, on the reverse strand, counting down.
TGGGGAAATTCGTTTATTAGGTATAGATAGTTGCCCTTCCTGACGGAACGTCCGTAAGCTTTATAATCGTGCCAGTTATGTTCTGAGAAAACGCATTCCCGCACTTCGGCTTTCGGATTGGACAATATGGGCGCGAACGACACTCCTTGAAAACTTTTTGGTTTTTGCAGCCCCGCTAATTCTAGAATCGTTGGGGCGATATCTATCGAGCTTATCAGCGATTGTGAAACTGCTCCTTGTTTTACTTTTGGCCCGCAAATTAGTAGCGGGGTTCGCATGCCGTCGTTGATGAGCCTGGTTTTTGCGCGCGGAAACGGCCTGCCGTTGTCGGCGAGAAAAATTATGACAGTATTGTCAAAAACGTTTTGGGCTTTTAATTCCCTGATAACTTCCCCCACATAGTAGTCTAGCCTGCGGATTTCGTTGCAGTAAGCGGCAAAATCCTTTCGGGTTTCCGGCGTGTCGACCAGGGCGGGGGGCAGTTTTACTTCTTCCGGAGATATTTTTTCCCCGAACTCCTTGCGCCAGTTGCCGTCCCATCCGCGGTGAGCGTCGTACGAGGCTAGCCACAGGAAAAACGGCTTGTCTTTAGGGCGCCGTTTCAGAGCGGTTACCCAGTTGCCGGCACCGCTTTCTGGATTGGGATTGTTTAAGCGTCCGTTGTCTATTTCGTCGAAGGCCTTAAAATAATTTCCACCCTTTTTAACGGGTTCACCGCCAATGTGCGATTTTCCCGAGAGGGCGGTGTAGTATCCGGCATCTTTTAAAATTTGAGGGAACCACGGAATATGCGGCGGCAGGGGGCGGTGAAGTTCGCTTGCGGCTCCGTTGTTGTGCGGATACCTTCCCGTTGCAATGCTTGCGCGGCTGGGCTGCACGAGCTTGCCGTAAGAAACGCTTTTTCAAAAAGCATTCCCCGCCTTGCAATGGAATCTATGTTCGGAGTTCCTGCGACATCAGAGCCAAAGGCGCCTATATCTTGGGCGGAAACATCGTCGGCAATGATAAGCACAAAATTTGGAACAGCTTCCGCAATTGAAAATCCCGCGGCAAGCAGAAAAAATAAAACCGCAAATTTCATCGTATTTTAGGCGTAAATTTTTTAAAAGCGTATATGGTTAAAGAGCGTGTGGCAATATAAAAGCGGATGTTAGCGGACAAATATCGGCGTTTTTTTGCTCTTAAAATCCATAAAAAAGTATGCACGCGTTTTTTTGCGTGCATACCGGGATTCCAGTTTTATTGCTAAATGTTATTTGGAAATGGCGTTTTCAACTTCGGATATCATTTTTTTTATTGATATTATTCCTCCGCCCGAAAGATACCAACATTCCGGGTCGAGTTTCACGATGCGGTTGTTTTTTGCCGCGTTTGTCTTTGCGACAAGGGCGTTGTCTAGAATTCGCGCGTTTTTGGAGGATACGCCTATCGCGGCGGATCTGTCTATTACCAATATGAGGTCCGGATTCAATTCCGCGATATATTCAAAATTTACGAGTTGCCCGTGGCGTCCGACTTTTATATTGGGATCGGCTTGGGGAACCCCTAGGGCGTCGTGAACCAGACCGAATCTGGAACCCGAGCCAAATGCCGATACTTTTCCGTCGTTTGCTATTAACACAAGAGTTTTTAACGGGTTTTTCTCCGCCTTTTCCTTCGTCCTGCCGACATCCGACAAAATGCCTTCTACAGCTTCTTTTGCTTTGTGCGGCACTCCGAAAAGTTTTCCGAAAAACTCTATATTTTTTATAGTTTCGGCGAGCTGGTCTTTGGCGATGGATGTTTTTACAAAATATACGGGGGCAATTTCCGACAATTTGTCTTTATAGTCCTGTTGCCTTGCGGAAATCACAATTAAATCCGGCTTGAAAGCGTTTATCGTTTCAAGGTTGAACTCTTTTATTCCGCCTATGTTTGTATATTTTTCTGACTTGTATTTGCTTAGATACGAAGGCATATAGTTTTTGGGGACGGCAAGTTTTGCGTCAATTCCAAGTGCGTCGAAAGTATCGAGAGTTCCGTAGTCCAGAACGACAACCCTTTGTGGGTTTTGCGGGATATTGTCGACGCCTGCCTGTTTTTCGCTCTTCCCTTCAAACTTTAAAAGGAGAAACAGAACCGCCATTCCAAAAACGGCGGCTATGGATAATTTTATTTTTCTTATTGCTAACGGTTTCATGTGGTTTCTTGTTTGATTATTTATAATATATGCAAATCTTCTTTCCGCGGTAATTTTCGACAGTTATATCTATGTCGTATATATCGCTTAGAATTTCGGGCCGCATTATAGATTCGGTTTCCCCTTGGTACTTAAGTATGCCGTCCTTGAGCGCCAGGACGTAGTCGGCGTAGAACGAGACAAAATTAATGTCGTGGACTACTACGAAAATCGTCTTGGATTTTTCCTTCACCAGCTTTTGCATGAGTTTCATGATTTTGACGGAACGTCCCATATCCAGATTGTTTAAGGGTTCGTCCAGAAGTATATATTTTGTGTCTTGGGCGACAGACATTGCAATATAGGCCATTTGGCGCTGCCCTCCGGAAAGCTCGTCGATATACCTGTCTTTTAGGGTTTCAATTCCGGTAATATTCAACGCTTCGGCAACGGCCCTTTCATCGTCAGGGGTCGTTTCTCCGTTTGAATGGGGAAATCTTCCGAAACTTACCAGGTCTTTCACGGTAATTCTGGTTTCCGATTGCGGACTTTGTCCGAGAATAGTCAGAGTCTTTGCCAGGTCTCCGGTGTTCCACAAAGAAGTTTTTTTGCCGTCGATGACAACGCTTCCTTCGCTGGGGGGGATAAGGCGGCTAATTATGTTTAACAGCGTGCTTTTCCCGGCTCCGTTGCTTCCGATAAACGCTATTATCTTGCCCGTGGGCAATATTGTGGAAACTCCCTTCAATACGAGCTCGCTTCTATACTTTTTTGAAATGTTTTCCGTGGATATCATATGCGTTTGAGTTTTAGGACCAGATATATAAAGCAAATTCCGCCGGCAAAATTTATTATCACGCTTAGCGGGACCGTAAATTGCAGGTAGCGTTCCGTAACTAGCATTCCAGATATCAAAGCGCAAATTCCCACCAATATTGTTCCGGGCACAAGTATGTCGTGGCGGTATGTCGGAAAAATAAAGCGCGCAATGCTAACTATTAAAATTCCCAAAAACGTTACCGGCCCGACCAGCACAGTAGAGGCCGAAGTCAGCAGCGATACCGCAACAAAAGTCTTCAGGACGATTTTTTCGTAATTTACGCCCAAGGCTACGGAATGGGCGCGCCCCAGAGTCATTACGTCCAAATTTTTGAAATCCAGTGCAATCCAGACCGAAGACAATGCGACAATCAGCGAGCTTATTCCCATCAGCGGCAGGTTTATTTTATTAAAGCTGGCGAACATTCTTCCCTCCAATATGGAAAACTCGCTCGGGTCTATTATCACCTGCATGAAGCTGGACAGCCCTCCGAAAGCGATTCCGAAAACCAGTCCCGCAAGAACTGCGAAATACACATTCGCACAATTTGTTTTAAACATGAAAATGAAAATGCTTGTCGATGCGGCTGTCATGATGGCGAGCGTAAGCAGAAAGTCGTTTTGCCTTGTCATCATTTCCATCTCTCCGGTTCCCAGAAAATAAATTACGACGGTCTGAATAAAAACATATAAATTGTCCAGTCCCATTATGCTTGGCGTTAAAATATGGTTTGAAGTTATCGTCTGGAACACCACCGAAGATAATCCTACTGATACTGCTGTAACGGCAATTGCCGCAAGGATATTTATTCTTCGCGCTATGTTGTAATTCCATGAGCCTTCCGCAAGGCCTGCGAATAAATACGCTGAGCCAAGGCACAGCGCCAGGGCAGTTAAAATAAAAAAAGTTTTAAAAAACGGTTGTTTTAAACTACGCATGCCGCGGTTTCCTTGTTAACAGTCCGAGAAATATAAAACTTCCGATAATGCTGAGCACAACCCCTATGGGTATTTCATATGGGTATATGATTACTCTGCAGGCGATATCGCATAACAAAACAAGAGCCGCTCCGAACCATGCGGTGTCCCACAGGATGTTCTTAACCGAATCTCCTTTAAAAATGCTTATTATATTGGGGACAACCAGCCCCACAAAAGGAATGTTTCCGACTCCGACGACTGTTATAGAACTTATAACGGTAACCAGAACAAGTCCTATATTTACGATGCTTTTATAGTTCAAGCCCAAGGAGGTTGCGGTATTTTTTCCCATTCCGGCTATTGTAAAGCGGTCGGCGTAAAAATATGCGGCAAACATAAGCGGCACGCTAAAATACAAAAGTTCGTAGTTGCCGGCTATCACAAGCGAAAAATTTCCCTGAAGCCATGCTGCCATATTTTGAATTATGTCGTATTTATAGGCAAAGAATGTGGAACATGCGTTTACAACCCCGCCCATCATTATTCCCACCAGCGGAACTAAAATTATGCCGCGGTTTTGAACTTTTCCCGCGACCGCCATAAAGAAAAAGGTTCCCGCCAAAGACACTGCAAAAGCTCCGAAAACGCGCATGGCAGAACTTGCCTCCGGCATACATATAATAGCCGCCATCACGCCCAGTTTGCACCATTCCATAGTTCCCGCCGTAGTGGGGGAAACAAATCTATTTCTGGTTATTCTCTGCATTATAAGCCCCGCTACCGACAGGCTCGCGCCGGCGACTATTACGCTGCACAGGCGCGGAATTCGGCTTATCGACAATATGTCGATTTGTTCGCTGTTCATCCTAAAAATTCCGGACGGCGACAGATCCGCAACCCCTATAAACAGCGAGCACAACGCCAGCATTGCAAGGACAATAAACTGTACAAAAAACGCAGGCATTTTTATCTCTATTCCGCCGCGGGTGAAGCGGCGTCAAGTTCCATTTCAAAGAGCAAATCGCTTCGGCATATGTCGGCTTGAACGGCGACACACGGAAGAAACAGGATGTCGCGTTTTTTTTGTATTTTTTTAAATGTTTCCAAAAAGGCGATGTCTTTTAAATACGCGACCGCCCTGAGAGTGTCGCGCCAGTTCATGCCGCGAGATTTTAAAAGCGCCTCGATTACGTCGAGCGCCAGATTGATTTGTTTTTCCAAGTCTCCGGCAAATGCGGTTTTTCCCCCGTATTCTATTCCGGCCGTTCCGGATATTATAAGTTGTTTGAAATTCGGATGCGAAATTTCCACGGCTCTGCTGAATGAACTTCTATAATCCAGCGCGGGACATTGCAGCGGAGACGTTACATCGGTTAATTTTACGTTTTCGGATTTAGGGAGAATTGCAAAGGCGCGGGCCGTCAAAGCGGATCCATAACGGTTTGAAGAGCCTATTCCTGTGCTTGCGGGCACAAGCCCTTCAAATATGTTGCGCGATTCAAAAAAAAGGTCTCTGGCGTGATTGAATTCGCCATACCAGTCCAAAATATTGTCGTTGTAGAACCAAGTGCGGACGACATTTGAAAAATCCATTCCTTCGCTTTTCAGGACGGATTCTATATTTTCAAACACGCTTATCGTTTGCGCCGTCCGGCACTTTTTTTTGTCGGACGGAAAAATTCCCCCTAAAATAACGTAGCGCGCGCAGTCGTCTTCATATCCCACTCCGACTTTTTGGTTTTTGAAAATTACGTCTTTTGAAACAGATTTTGGAATCATGCAGCACTGGAGCCCGCAGTAGGAATTTAGTGCGCCGTTTGTTCCGGGCAATAGGATTTCTCCGGCGTATTTTCCGCCATGGCGCTCCCCAAAATAGGTGGAATAGATTTCGGGCCCGGCAATATTGACCCCAGAAATGGATTTTATTATTCCCAAGTGCAGAGGCAATTCGGAGGGCGAATTGCCCGGAGCTGTAAGGAAGCATATTTTCGCGTTTCCCGACAGGGAAAGTTCTTTTACGCTGAAGTTTTCTATGGTTTTCAATGAATTGTTCATGTTTTAAGCGGATAAAATTTTCAAAGCGCCTTTAGAAATTCTATAAGTTGGTCGCGTTTTTCTTTAGGAAGGCTCCTAAAGATTTCTCTTGCGAATTCGGCTTCTCCAAAATGCCAGAGAATAGCCTCTTCAAAGTCTCTGGCGCGGAGGTCGTGAAACATGTCGCTATGGCCCGCTGTCTTGTGCATGAGCCCGCGCCCCCATAAGGGCGGAGTGCGGTAGGTTCGGAACCTGCCGGCGTTTTCTTCTCCCATATCGTGCATGAGCATGTCGGTATACGGGCGTATTGTCTGGTTCGAATAAGGCGGAAACGGATTGTAATATCCGGTTTTCCATTCCGGCTTATGGCATCCGGCGCAGCCGATTTCATAAAAAATGTCGCGCCCTTTCTGCACGTCGGGATTATCCAGATTTCTTGCGGCAGGAACGGCTAATCCCCTGTGCCATATCATGAAATTGTCGAAATCTTCCATGGAAAGTTCGGGGGATTGGGGCTTTTCAAGGCAGCTTGTGTCTATTCCCAATTCCTTGTGCTTTTCAATCCATTCTTTTGTGCCGTACAAATCGGGCTTATCAGCGCGTGAAACATTTGTTGTATTGTATATTCCGTTTGAACCGGGCCCGTCGTCTAGGGTGGCTCTTGAGCAGTGCCATGTAAATTTGCCGAGGCGTTTTTTGCCGGTTTTCCTGTCTAGAATCCAGTTGCCGTGCACGCCTTTTATAGGGCCGGCTAAAGCTTGTTGGCGTTTATATTCTTCAATAATCGATTCATCCGGTATTGCATCAAGCAGCCCAGTTCCGTAAATTCCTATGGTTGATTCTATGGAAACTTTATAGTTTTCTGGAAGGGGTAGCAGAGGTTCTATAATGTCTGCAGACGGATAAACCAATATTCCTTCGTTTTTTTTGCCTTGGTTGTACGGGGTCCCGTCTGGATAGCGGTTGCCGTATTTGTCGACAAAATTGTGCCATGATATTTTTACGCCTTTTGCATAAGGCAGATACGGCTTGACTGCGTTTATTTGAAGCATGTCGGTATATCCTTTGGCGATGCTTCCGTCGGGATTATGCACGGTTGCTATATAACCGTTCCCATATTCATTGGCGAAATTTTCAGTGCGCCGCGCGCGGCCGTAGCCGGGATGGCAGGCTATGCACGATGTCTTCATGTATGTCGGCCCCAAACCTCCGAACGGAACGTTTTTAGCCGCAACGAAATTTCCCTCGAAAATGGCTTCCCCCTGTTTGAATTTGGAAGTTAATCCTGCTTCTGCAATGGCGGGTGATGGCTGTTCAAAAGATTTCGAGTTTGAAATAAAAACAGTTCCGGCTTTCCCCCCAAGGTAATAAGCCGGCCCCTTTTTCCCGTCTGAATCTTTTATAGGGGGCAGTTCAAGGTTTAGGCCCGGGTTTACATGGCAGTTTACGCAGGAAACATTTATAAATTCCGCCTTTATATCTTCAAATTTGGCGTCGAGCGCGCCAGAGCCGTTCTTCAAGGCTTCAATGGGAATCTTTGGATGCTTTACGCCGATAATTTCCGCTTTGCGCGGAATAAAAACCGCTTTGGGGGATGAACCGGAATTTGTTGCTTCATTCCCCGAACATGAGGATAATATCAGCCAAACGCAAACCGGTGCAGCAATTGTCAAAGTTTTTAAGCCGTACATATGTTTACGAGGTATGCTTTTATGGTGCCGCAGGGAAAAGGCTTCCGCGAAAACATGGAAATTTTCGCGGAAACCCGCGGGTAACCATCAAGAAAATTAAACTGACCCGTTTTATTCCACTGCGATTTCCTTTGCCTTGTTTAAGGCCTGCGATAATTTTTCGCAATCGGATATGGCGGTTCTGAACCCGTCTTTATTCTCTTTGAGATTTTTGAACATAGGAGTTTTTAAGGCTTCTACGCTTTTTAGGGCGCTTCCAACGGCGCTTTTAACAGCCGAGTCGGCCTCTTTAGATTTCGAGGCGACTAGCGCGGATAGGCTTTTGCCGTTAGCGTTTATTCCTTCGTAGGAATTGCGCACGCTTATGATATTGTCGCGGATGTCGGTTAAACTCGAACCGCTGTGGTGGGATTCGCACTCAAGGGGATTCTCCGTCTTTGCGGGGGTGCCGAGTTTGGCTTCCACCAATTCGTCGACAATGTCTATGCATCCGTCGAAAATTTCGCTGATTGCTTCCGTTTCGGAAGTATAGCGGCTGCCGCTCTTGCCGGCGTTCTTCATTTCTTTTGCGTACGACCCGCTTGTTTCAATTTCGGCGTCTGCGAGAATTTTTGCTTTGGTTTCAGGCAGCGATTCTGCTCCTATCCACCATGATTCCAATGCGATGCAGTCTTCGGCCAGCACTTGCGCAACTGCGGCTAGATATTCTAGTTCTCCCTTTGAAATATCTTTTGCTTTGCGCACTTTCCCGTCGCGGAAAAGCAGGTATTCAGCCGCGTGAAAACCGCGGAACGCCGCGCCCAGTCCGTTTCTAACATACGAAGCGTCTATGGCAACGCTTCCGTCGTCTATGTTTTTTATGAGGATATCGAGCTGGGATTGGTCGAGCGGCCACGAATCTAAATTCGGATCCAAACTGGCGAAGGCCGCGGGACCGAATAGAAACGATTCTCCCCGTTCCCAGAAAGTCCGGACTTTGCTCCAATCTTTAGCGGCTTTTTCGGCGGCTTCGTCGGTCGGATTCTTTTTGAGTTCCGCGACTGAACGGTTGAATTCCATGGCGGAATCGCCCATTTGGGAATATGTTGCGACTACCGTATTGTCTACATACGTTTCCAAAACCTGGCTTGTTTCAAGGGCGTTTGCGACGGAGCAAATAGCCAACGCGGCGCCGGCCAGCATGGTTTTGGGAAATCGTTTTTCGGATTTGATGTTTTTTTTGATAGTATTCATTTTTATAGCGATGTTATAGCGAATTGTTTAAAAGTTAACTTCAAGCCTTGCGCCCGCAATATATGCGGCTTTGGAATCGTCTTTCCCACCCTGGTTTACAAAAATCTGAAAGTCCGGCTGGAGCGAAATGGCGGGGGTTATTTGGCATTTGTAGGTTATTTCCAAAGCTCCGTCGTAGTGTGCGTATTCCTCGCGCGCGGCGCGTTCGTTTTCTATGACGGAAAATCCTACGGCAAATATGTCGCCGCTTCTACACGGGATTGGCCCAAACCAGTTAAAGCCGAAATCCGCGTAAAAGTTGTTGTCTGAAGCTTTGCTGTCTGGAACGATTCCCACGCGCGCATAGATTCCGAAAACGGCGTTGCCGTCGGAGTCGTTGACGAGTGTTTGTTGCATTCCGAAGTAGAAGGAGTAAAAACTGCCCGCATCTATGGCGTCAAAGTTGGCTTTGCGGGGGTCGCTATGGTAGTTGCCTCCAACCATCGCGCGCCCTTGGAGGCCGCCAATCTCGTAATTGTAGCCGAATTGGTACCACAAGGCGACTGTGTCGAAAACGTTGTTGTAATCAAATCCGTTGTTCGACGAGACATCCTGCCCGATATTTCCGTTGTAGATACCTAAAGTAGCGTCAAAGTTTTCTATGGAATAATACGCGACCAACCCAAGTGTAGCCACATTGTATTGTGAAAACAACTGCCCAGGGGCTACGTTTGGCATTGCCCCAAAAGACGAATTTAAGAATACGTCGGAATAATCCATTCCCATAAAGTCTTCGTCGGCGGCCAGCTGTCCGATTCTGAACCCTATGTTTCCGGCGTTTGTTTCAAATTCGTTCGCGTAGTATATTTCAAACACTCGCGCCATGTCCCCGGCGACTATGTTGCTGAAGCATCCCTGCGAAGAATCAAACCCGCGCAATTCTCCGCCGTTTGTTTGGGCGTAGTAAAATGCGCTGGCTCCTATTCTTCCGAGCCCTTTTTTGTTGCCGAGCGCCGATAGGTCCTGTTCAAAGCCTAATGTAAACAGAGAATCGGCTATTGTGTGAATATCGCGGCCGTCCGACACGTTGCTCCAGATTTCTCCCGTCCAGTTTAGCGACGGGGCAAACCCCGTTTTCTTTGATATGTCTTCCGTGGCCGAAGCCAAAAAAAGACTTTCGCGCTCCGTCCAGTTTTCCGGGCCTTGCGCATTTTCTCCAGCCTGTGAGGCGTCTTGTGCGAACGCACACGACGCAAATATTGTCATTCCGCCAAGGGCGGCGGTTGCGAGTTTTGTTGTTTTCATTTTGCGTTTAATATTAGGTTAATCTAACTTTTTGTTTAAAATGTCGCCTGCGCAAATATATGTCTGCTTTTTCTTTCTTATGGATATCGGGCCTAGAAAAGTTAGTTTAGCCTAACTTTTCTTTAAAAAAAATTTTCCCACTCCGCAGGGGCGAGATTGCGGGCGGGAAAGTTCTGTTGAATTTCCGGGGTGTGCGGGATTGCCGTCCAGTCCCTCGATAAAGCTCGAAAGCTTTTTCGCTATTTCCAAATCTATCGAATGCTCCATTTTGCATGCGGCTTCTTGGGCCGCTGCGCGCGGAACACCGAGGTGCAAAGTCAAAAAACGAAATAAAACATTGTGTTTTCTAAGCACGGCTTCCGCTGCGCGCCTGCCTTTTGCGGTGAACCTTATTGTCCGGCATTCATCGTAGTAAAGATAACCCGAGTCTCGCAGCGCCGAAAGTGTTGCTGAAACAGTTGCCTTCGAAACTTTTTTGAATTTTGCTATGTCTATTGGGCGTATGCCGGCTTCTTTTCCCGACAATACTAGAATCGTCTCCAAATAGTCTTCGCGCGCTCTGGTTAAATCTTTGTTGCGGTATTTCATCTTTTTTTTGGCGAAGAGAATATTTTTATTCCGCAGTGTCAACAAAAAAAATTAGATTAATCTAACATTTTATCCGGGCGGTCTTGTTCCGCCTAGCCCGGATAGGGCTAAATTTGTCAGATTGCAGCCCAAAAACGCCGATGCGGAAATATTGGATGGAAAATGCTTGCGGCGCGGATGGGGAACGGAACATTGGAAGGCCGCCTAAACTCCGCCGGTGTTTAAGCCGAATTTTTCTGTTGACTGGAATATAAAAATAGGTTTAGAAAACTAAATTATTTTAGAAGTGTAGACTGTATGGATGAAAAGTTTTCGGATTCGATATTTTTTCTTTTGAGAGCGTGTTCAGAAAAAGCCAAGCGCTTCGTTGCGCACAAGGACAATAAACGCTTAAGCGGACTTACAATAAACCAGATGGAAATAATACAATATATATGCAGAAACGGCGAGGTTTCCATGGGGAACTTGTCGGACGAATTGCGGGTTTCTAAAAGCGCCTTGTCCCAGTCTGTTGCCGGCCTTGTAAGGCGCGGATATTTAAAAAAATTTCGGGGGGATGGGGACGGACGCGTTGTAATGATCTGCGGGACAAAAAAATTGGAAGGCATTATAAAGAAAATAGACCGCATAATCGAAAAACATATATTGCCCGTGTTTGAAAAACTCTCCGAGCGCGATAAAAAATCGCTTCATAGGATGCTGCGTACAGTTTACGAAGGGTTAGAAAGGGAATTGTCATGATTTCAAGAATCAAAACCTCATGCTTGCTAGGCGTTTTCTTCGCGTGCGCTTTAGCTGACGCCTATTCCGCCCCCGCGGGCGGGGCAAAATATGCGTTCCTGTCTGCACGGCCGACAGGGCTGGAGAACCGGAAACTTTCAGGTACACTGCCCAAGTAATTCCGATCGAGACTGTAAATATAACGTCGAGGATATCCGCGGACCTTGTGAAAGTCGGCTTTAAAGACGGAGAATATGTGGAAAAGGGAAGGCTTCTTTACACGTTCGACGACACCCGCTACGTCGCAATGTACAAGAGCGACAAGTCGAAAATAGAGGAATATGAGGCGAAGTTAATTTACGCTAGAAACGACTACGAACGCACGAACGAACTCTTTAAAAAAGGAGTTTCAACAAAAGATGAAATGGAGAGTTCGTTAAGCCAATATAAGTCTTACCAGGCTTCTCTATTGGGGGCCGAAGCGGATTTGATACTTTCTGAAGACGATTTAAAGCATTGCAAAATATACTCTCCCATATCCGGGGTAATAGGTTTAACAAACTATACCGAAGGAAATTATATAACTCCTTCCTCCGGAATTTTGGCGACAATTGTGCAATTGGATCCGATAAGGGTGAAGTTTTCAATGAGCAGCAGGGACTTTCTTGAAAACTTTTCCGATATAGAAACTTTAAGGAAAACATGCACTATAAGGTTAAGGCTAGCCGACGACACCTTTTATGACGAGGATGGCGAGATAGAATTCATCAACAATGAAGCGGTAAAAACAACGGATACGGTGCCAATCTTTGCAAAATTTAAAAATTCAAAGTCGCGTTTGCTTCCAAATAACACCGTCGCGGTATATTTGAAGCGCAAAGACGACAAGTCGAAAGTTCGCGTTCCCGTCTCCGCAATCCTCCACGATGAGGAGTCGTCGTATGTTTACGTAGTGGACGAAAACGACGTACCGCGCCGCAGGAATGTAGTTTTGGGGCGCTCTTCCGACGGAATGCAGTTTTTGAATTCTGGGGTTTCTGAGGGCGAAAGGGTTGTTTCCGACGGGCCGCATAAGGTCGTTGAAGGCGTAAAAATCGAAGTTGCAAAATAAGGGAAAATAAAATGTTCTCGAAGTTTTTTATAGAACGTCCCAGATTTGCGGCGGTTGTGAGTTTGCTGCTCGTAATAACGGGCATACTTACAATGTTTAAATTGCCTGTGGCTGAATATCCGGAAATTTCGCCGCCGCAGATAAGGGTTTCGGCCACGTATAGCGGCGCCAGCGCCGAGGTAATGAGAGACACCGTTGCGCTGGTTCTGGAGTCGGAATTTAACGGGCTTGAGGATTTGTTATACTTTTCCTCCGAATGCTCCAATACCGGATCGTATTCATGCTCTTTGACATTCGAGACCGGAACAAACCAAGACATCGCCATGGTGGAAGTTCAGAACGCCGTTAAGCGTTCGGAGGCTAAGTTGCCCAGCGAAGTCCAGCGCACTGGAATAAACGTGCGCAAGCGGTCGGGGGATTTGTTGGCTATGTTCCAGTTGCAGACAGACGGTTCGAGCATGTCGATAATGCAGCTTAACAATTACGCTTCGACCACGATATCAGACGCCATAAGCAGGGTAAAAGGCGTTTCCTCCGCTGACGCCTTCGGAGCTATGACTTATTCTATGCGAATATGGATAGACCCCATCAGGATGGGTGGATTGGGAATATCCACGTCCGACATTCAGAACGCAGTGGAGAGTCAAAACCTCCAGGCGGCCGCCGGAACACTCGGTTCTGAGGGAGGAAGCGAATATATGCAGTTTAAGGTGGACGTAAAAGGGCGTTTAAAAACTGTAGAGGAATTTGAAAACATAATAGTAAGGAGCGACGCAAATGGAAACATTTTGCGTTTAAAAGATATAGCCAGAATAGAACTCGGAGCAGAGTCCTACAGTTCCAACAGCAAATTCAACGGGAAATCTTCCGCCGGATTGGGGGTTTTCAGAAGCACTGACGCAAACGCCATCGAGACTATTGACGGTGTGAAAGCCGAGCTTGCCCGCCTGGAAAAATCATTTCCCCCGGGAGTAACTTGGAGTGTAGCATACGACCCCACAAAATTTATTGTAATTTCCATGGAGGAGATTGTCGTAACACTTGTTTCGGCTCTTTTGCTTGTCGTCATTATAACCTATTTGTTCCTGCAGGATTGGCGCGCGACAATAATTCCGTCAATAGCAATTCCAATATCTTTGGTCGGAACGTTTACCGCTATATACGCGTTGGGATACAGTATAAACCTGCTTACGATGTTCGGGCTGATTCTGGTGATTGGTTCGCTTGTGGACGATGCTATTGTCGTCGTTGAAAATTGCCAGTCGGTTATGCAAAGGGACGGCCTAGACGCAAAAAGCGCTAGCATAAAATCTATGAAGCAGATTAGCGGCGCAGTCATAGCTACTACTTTGGTAACGATAGCTTGCTACGTTCCTTTGGCTTTTTACGGCGGGATGGTCGGCGAGATATACACCCAGTTTGCCGTTACAATGTGCATAGCACTCAGCCTTTCTACGCTTGTGGCACTGACCTTAAGTCCGGCGCTTTGCGCTATAATACTGCGTCCGGGATCTTCTTCAGAAAGAAAATTTTTTAAACCTGTCAATTTTGTAATAGAGGGTTCAAAGAGCGCCTATGTAAGAATAGTTTCGGCGATTGCCGGAAAGAATGTTTTAACGGCGGCAATTTTTGTTCTGGTTGTGGCGTTGGCGTATTTTCTATTCGGATTTTTAAACTCGTCCTTTATACCGCGCGAGGACAAAGGCACAATAATGTGCGACATAGAACTTGCTCCGGGTGCTACGCTTACAAGAACAATGAAGACATCTGAAAAGTTTTCGGAGCTTGTAATGGCTATCGACGGCGTAAAAAATTGCATGGTCGTAAACGGCAGGGGCATGATAAGCGGAGACGGAGAAAATACCGCCATGCTCATAATAGAATTGGACGACTGGTCCGAACGAAAATCGGACAAACACAGTCTAGACGCAATTCTCGCGCAGGTGCAGGGGCTTTCCAGTCAGATACCTGAGGCCAAGGTAATATGTTTCACTCCGCCGGCGATAATGGGGCTGGGGATGACTGGCGGAATATCTTTTGTGCTTACCGCTTCCGGGGAGGTTTCCTCGAAGGAGATTATGGAGGAGGCTAAAAAATTGGCCGCAAAAATTGCGGGTTACCCCGGCGTAATAAGTTCCATGACGACAAATTCGAGCGAAATTCCCCCAACTTGTCGTAGACATCGACCGCGACAAGGCCGAAACATTGCGCGTTCCGATAAGCTCGATATTTTCCGCCCTCCAGAATAACATAGCGTCTTTCTACATAAACGACTTTAATATACTCGGAGACGTTTTTGAGGTGAATATGCAAGCCGAACGGGGAATGCGTTCCGATTTGAGGGATATTATGGAACTTCAGATACCGACTTCGGACGGAGAAATCGTTCCTTTGGCTTCTCTGGCGGGATTGAAGCTGGGGTCGGCCCCCAAGCAGATAAACATGTTCAATAAATTGCTTTCGACTGAAATCAACGTAATGACTGATTCCAGCGTATCCACCGGCGAAATAATGAAAAAGATAGAGTCGGAAAAACTTCCGTTCGGTTATTCGGTTGCATGGACCGGAATGAGCTATCAGGAAAAGCAAAACGAAAACAAAATAATCCAGTTGATGGCTCTGGCAATTCTCTTTGCGTACCTGTTTCTCGTTGCGCAATACGAAAGCTGGACTATACCTGTGCCCATTATGATGACGGTTTGCGCTCCAGTAATGGGAGCCATAGCGGGATTGCTCATAGCGGGGGAGAGTTTTAGCATATACGCCCAGCTTGGCATGGTCATGCTTGTGGGGCTTGCCGCAAAAAATGCCATTCTTATGGTGGAGTTCTCGAAACAGGAAAGGGCGCTGGGCGCATCAATATGCCAAGCCGCTCTCAACGGGGCTTCGCAACGCTTTAGGGCTGTCATGATGACAGCGCTATCGTTTGTGTTCGGCGTGCTTCCGCTAGTTGTGGCTTCGGGCGCCGGGGCGGCTAGCAGGCGGGCGATTGGAATAACGACGTTTTCGGGGATGGTGGTGGCAACGTGCCTTGGAGTTGTGATGACCCCCTGTCTATACGCTCTAATCCAAAGCATACGCGAACGTTTTAATTCTGTAACCGGAATAAAAATGCGATGAAAAATGTTTTAATTTGCATACTTTTTGTTTCCGCCGCGCTCATGGCTTCGTGTTCCACCGTGGATGAAGCGCGTCAAGCGCAAAAGGGAGAGTCTTTGATGGAAGGCGAGCGCACTGTCTCTCCGGACGAAGTCGGGATGGTTTCCGGCGCGACTTATGGGCTTGTGGATCTTGAGAAAGTTGCCCTCCGCGCTAGTCCGTCGGTTTTCCAAGCCGAACAAAATCTTGTTTCCGCGCGCCTGCAACTTAAAATAGTAAAGGCGGATTATCTGCCCACGCTGGATTTGTCAGCCGGGTATGAAGCCGCAACTTCAAACGAGTTCAAACGCCCGCAGTCGTCCCATTTTGACGGTAACGGCTATGGCGGGGTGGATCTTAAGCTTCTAATATACGATTTCGGAAAGACCGACGCAAAGGTCGCGCAGGAAATTCAAAACGTTGTGGTGGCTGAAAAAGAGCTGGTTTTGGCGAGGGTAAATTCCGTTTATAATGTAAGAAAAGCTTTTTTTGAGCTTAAAAGAAGAATTGAGCTGAATATTGTGGCGGAGCAGGCCGTTGCGCAGTATAAGGAACACTTGGACCATATGCTTGCGAAATATGAGCATGGCAAGGGAACTAAGTACGACTGTTCAAAGGCCCGTGTAGATTACGACTCGTCCGTTTTGGACCAGATAACATCTTCCAATAACGTCCGAACCGCCCAAGCCGAACTAATCAAAACTTTGGGGTTCGATATTGCTTTCGATTTTTCCACAGGAATGGGGCAGATGCCTGATATTGAACTCGGAGTGGACGCGCTAATGGAGATAGTGCGCAAAACGGACCCGTCTTTGGGAATTCTCCGCGCAACGGCAGAAGGCGCAAAACTCTATATCGACGAGCAGATAGCAGAGCTTTATCCCACTATAAGCGTAAGTGCCGAAGCCTTGGTTGCCGGACTTTCTCAAGGCTGGCCAGCGGTATGGAATTTGGCTGGAGGGGCGGAAGTAGCCCAAAATATATTTAACGGGAACAGGAATATAAATTCCATAAAACAGGCAGTCGCCCAGCTTAGAACAGCTAGAAGCAAAATATCCGAATACGAACAGAGCGTGTATGCGGAACTTACCACGGCGCGCTTGAATTTAAACAAGGCTAAAAAACAGTACGAAGTTGCATTAGCTTCCGAAAAGGTCGCCAAGGAAAATCTAGAGCTTGTAACCGAGCGCTTTAACGTGGGAAAAGCTTCGTCGCTTGAGAGAACCGACGCTCAAGTATCCTACACATCGGCGCAGGCCGACGCGGTTTCGGCAAAATACGATTGTCAAGACGCCCTGGCTGAAATTTTTAGAATAATAGGCCGCGATCCAGAGTCGGGAGATTTGTCCAATAACGCCCAATTGTAACAATATACTAAATCTCCGCTATTGCGGTTTTGAAATCTTTGCGGACGTGCGGGAAGGAGATTTTGCACAGGAGTTGGTTGCTAAATTCGGGCCTGCGTTAAAATTTTGCGGAGCATTTGGTATGCTGATGATGTCGATTTCGTAGAGCGCAGCTCATTCAAATATGGATTTTAAGGATTTTTTGTAAATACTCAGCTTGTGTTTCGGCAAGTAATTTTTACCGACTATAAAGATATTTGTTTCGTCGTTTGCAACGCTCTTGACATTGTCAAATTGCGGGGGAAGTTTTCTTGTAAAGACAGTGTCGTTTAGAAAAAATATTCCGGTGTTGCCATTTAGTGAATGAAGCTCAAAAGGAGAAAAAAATAAAAAAGAATTGCGGGTTGTTGCGGAGTTTATAACAAAACTGTATGTAAAGTTCGGCACTTCGGCAACTTTTACGGGGCTGTTCATAAAAAACGAATAGAAAACCATGGAAGACTTCAATTTTGCAAACGTTCCGTCTTGGGCCAGCAGAAATAAATTTCCGTTTTTTTCAAAACAGCGCTCTGCTTTGCCTCTTACTGCGTCCGTCTTGTATTTCAGTTTTAAATCCGGAGTAAATATGTATACCGCCGATTCAAATTCTTGTGGCAACGCGCCGTGTGCATTGTCGTTTTTATTGTTTTTAGTCTGCGATGTAAAGCATACCGCTATATCGGAATTATTAAGAAGTACAGGGTTCGAAAATAATTCAAATCCGTTTGGGCTTGCGTTTTGTCGCTTTTCATAGGCGCATAATTTTTCGCCGCTTGAGGAATAAACTCTTATTGCAGTTTGCCCCGACTGCTGGTTTGTTATTATAAATTTGTCGGCGCCTATCGGCGTGATTTGAAGGTATTTTGAGCTGAGATTGCCGATTATTTTTTCCGTTTTCCTGGATTCTGTATTAAACTTATAAACGGCGGCCTTATTGTTTTGAATGTCGGAAAATAAAATTGTGTCGTCAGATAGAGAATGCAAGTTTTGCGGTATGAAATTAGAATCAGTTTTAATGGGGATTTCGATTTCCTCGGCTGTTTTAAAATCTTTTGTAATGCGGTGCAGCGAAATCTTGGAACCGCCGTTGCCGTCTATTGTTTTATTTATAATCCAAACTGCGTTTTTAGTTTGACAGATTATTGGTTGTAAATTTGGAGAATCTACAAATCTGCAGCCTTCCGGTAAAACTAGAGTCCGTTTGCCTTCGGAAATAGCTTTATCATTTTTTATTTTCAAGGCTTGGGAGAGTTTTTCCTTTAGCGAGTCGATGTCGTTGCTTACTCCAATTGATCCCATCCAAAAGGCCACGGATTTTTTGTCCGTTATATTTGTTCCCGCAAATTCCCATTGTTTTTGCCGTATGCCGAATTCTACGTTCCATCCGTCTAAAACGGGACGGCAAGGAGTATCCGAGGCGTTCAGCACCTCTTCTTTTAATAGCTCCAACAAGTCGGCCGCCAACCTTTCGGAAATTTCTTGGGAGTTTTTTAGCTCCAGATTTTTATTTTTGTAATTATATTTGTAGAACTTTAAGAGGATTTTTTTCCCGTCTTCAGCGTATGTTATTGCGCAATATTGCGGAGTTCCGGGAGCGCCTGCACAACCGTAAAAGCCGATGCACGAATTATCGCTTGTAAGCAAGTCTTTGGCGGGAGACGAAAAAAAATGAGTAGATAAATCAGACGCCAAAGACAAATTTAAGAGAAAAATACTATACACAATCGCACAGAATCTCATGACTAGTTGTCTATTTTAAAAGCCAAAAATTTACAATATTTTTCACATTCAACGTCAAAGATTGTAGAGAGATAAAAGAAAAGAAAGCAAGGGGAGGGAATCCTTATACAGCTTGGTAGCGCACTATTAAATCTATATAAAATATAAGAAACATTAAGATATTGCAAAAGTTTTTTCTTCCGCAATAGTGGGGCGCGCAGAGGGCGAGCTTCTCTTTGTGCGAATGCGTCTTAAAGGCTATAATTCATTGCGTTTCTTGTTGGCGCAACAAGGTAAAGCCCATAGCAAACAATGGGGCAACTTATCACCTAGAAGTCAAATGCAAACGCTATAAATGTAGTCGTTGCGGCAAAATATTTCGTGAAAAGCTTATGGGCATTAAATCATATAAGCGCATATCGGAAGCTTATCAAAACGCCCTCGCGCATGAATGTTCCAAGAACACAAACAACAAGAGTAGAGTTAATGAATATAATGTCTCTCCATTATACTGTGGAAATAGCCTTACATAAAAGGTACGCAGGGAGAACGTAATGCAATTAAAGGAAATGATGAAGACAAAGAGATACGATGCGCCGATAGAGTTTGGGAAGCTCGCGGAAACGATAAGCGAATGGTTCGCGCCAATAATCAGAATGTGGAGATTTAAAAAAAATAACGGAATTACAGAGGGCTTCCACCGCAAGATGAAGCTAATGCAAAGACGAGCCTACGGCTATAAAAACTATGCAAATTATAGATAAAGGGTTTTTGTCCAATGCGGCATCTACCATTAATTTTCACTCACTTTGGGATTGCCCCGAGTTTAAATCGCAAGATGAAGCTGATACAACGCAGAGCCTATGGATACAGAAACTTTGAAAATTACAGACTGAGAGTCCTCGTGGAATGCGGGGTGAATCTATGAAAGGCAAATCTAAAAAATCAACCTATTCCACAACCTTTGCTATTGACCCGAAAGATTCGATTGCCTCTTTTGAAGAGTGGGACTGCTCCCAATTTTGGCGGAATGGGTCGTACCCCAATGCGCGCATTGCGTCGAGCTTGCCTTTTCTTACGGCAAACAAATCGTGGGAATTGTCTTCAGTTGTCTTAATATCTTCGCTCATTTTGGAAAACGTTATTGTGCGACTATTTCAAATTCCCGAAATATTCGCAACCCTTTTTTGTGAAAATTGCACCCCTGCCCGCCCGCCGCGCCCCGAAGCCGACAGCCGCAAAAAAACGCGGCGCAGGAGCGGACATTCTCGCCGCCCCTACGCCGCGTAGATGTCAAATTTTTAGCGTTCAAAAACGATCGTTGTTATCGAGCGCGGCATAAGCCCGAATTCGGCCGGCTTTGCGGATATTTTTTTATCCCCCAAAAATTTCAAATCCTCCGTTTCCGAAGTACGGTAGAATTTTGCGCTTTTAAAATTCCCGCCGAGTTTGAGCGAAACGTTTTTCGGCTCAAATCCCGAATGTACAAACACCGCGACAACCCGCTTTTCGTCGGGCGAAACAAATGCGCTTCCCGCAACTTCATAGAAATCGTCCGCACCCGAAAGCTCGACGCGCTTGTACCCAGGGCGGACAAATCTGGAAAAATTACCCAAACCCCACAATAACTTAGTGGCAAACGCCTTTCCACCGCCGGTAAAATCTTCGCCGCCGTTTTTCAAAGTAACGCCCGTCAAGGCGTGCAAACCGCCGATTTCAACACCCTTCCAGTATCCCCAAGCGGTTGCCCCCGCTATATTAAAGTCGGCAACGATTATCCTGCCCATAAGCAATACGGTTTGAAGCCCGTTCGAATCGCCCTGTTTGTAGTCGGACGTAAACCCGTCCATCGGCACGCGGAAATGCGGAAGCAAACACCATTCGCTTTGCTGGAATTCAACGCCGTAGCGGTCCAGCTCTTCCTTCAAATTTCTGCGGACATCGCGCAACACTATATTACTACTGTGAGAATAATAACTATGCCCGCTTATCATTCGTGGCAAATGCTTTAAATCGCCGATATAATCGGGCGAATTCTTGTCGAAAAACGCCCTAATCTGCCTGTCGGGGGCATTCCCGTCGGTAAAGAGGTTCATCGACGTAGGAATGGATACATCATATATATCATACAGATCGCGCAAATCGTGTGCTTCGCATATATATATTTTAACTTTATCAAGTTTTCGGGCGGAAAGCGATACGTCCAACGCCCTCGCCATCTTCGCAATTTCCGAATTGCGCCAAATCGACCCCTCCTGAGACTTGCAGTTAAGCCAGCCGCCTTGCGGTTCGTTTATAGGACTTATATAACGGACATTATACCCTTCTTTCGAAAAATGTTCGGCGACATCGGCAAGATAATCGGCAAAAAGTCCGTACGCATCTTCGCGCAAATTCGCCCTCTCCTCCGAACAATAACCCTTCCCGTTTTTGGTAAAATTTATGGGCGGCGTGTTCGAAAAAAATAAAATTCCCTCGCAGCCGTATTCGCGCGATTTCTCCATAAAATAACGCTGCCCCGCACACTTGCTCCAATCATAGGAAGTCAAATCGGCAGATTGGAAGGATTCCGCGCGGCGGCGAATCAAGCGTATGTCGCAGTCTTTCTGCTCCAAAGTCCCGCCGCCCAAATTGACGCGCCACAGCGAAAGCCCGATTCCCTCGGGATTCCCAGATTTGTCAAAGCTTTTGCTAAACAACCACTTGGCAATCTTGCCCTTTTCGGATTCGTCAAAATATTTTCCGACAAAATTGCCGCTCCATGCGTCCGACGCAGCAAAATTATCTATGGTCTGAAATTTTTTCCCAGTATCCAAAGCCATATTAAGACACTGTGAAGAATTTTCCGCGGAATACGCATTGATAGCGACCAATACCGCCCCCAATATCCACGATAAACGATAAAAACAATTATTTTGAATTTTCATAAATATATGAAGAAAAAAAATCGGAAAAAATCTCAACAAAAAATCAAAAAAAATCTTATATTCCGACGGAAGAAAGGAAATCGGCGGCGAAAACCTCGGGCGACTTCCCCACCCTCGCAGCGGCGGCGACAAATTCGTCGTAATTTTTGAAATCGCGCGTCGCCACAACAACCTTCGAAAAGGGCTTGGGTAAAATGAATTTGTCCCACGCTCTATTTATAGACCAATAGGCGGAAGGAGTTATCCGCAACATCAAAATGCGCGCCCCACTCTCCTTCGCGACGGAAAGAAACCCCGACTTGCACTTGTACCGCGGGCCTCTCGGGCCGTCGGGAGTAATAAATATGTCGGAAGTTGTTTTGAGAGCCGAAATCATCTGGATAATTGCATGTGCCCCACCGCGCTTGGAAGAACCGCGAATCGCCCCTATGCCCAGAAAACGAAAAAACGCACACAAATAAGCGCCGTCGCGACTTGCGCTGACAAGCCCGGACATCGGCAAATCGGGTCTGAAAATATACTTGTACATGGGCAGAAAGAAAATCCTGTTGTGCCAAGCAAGCCCAATAAGCCGACTCGGGTCGCGCAACTGCGCGAGAGCAGCGGCGTCGGACGCGCGCATACGGACAGTAGCCTGCCAAAGACGTAAAATCAGATAAACGGGAAAGAGAAGCAAATAATGCCGCCACGACGGCGCGGAAATGTCAGCAGAAAAAGCCATATGAAGAAAAAAGAAATAAAAAGCGGCAAATGTCGATAGAAAAACGCCAGTCAAACGCGACGTGATTCGAAAAAAATTAAAAACACAACAAACTGATAAAAAACAAAGTCCAGGAACAAAGGTTGTGGAATAAGGATTTTATAGTTAAGGTTTTTTATAGTTTTTCTGCCAATTATACTAATAACATAAGCCTACAAATTCATAACTTTTATCTATAACCACGCTCGGATTAAATTTATATAAAAAACCTCGGCTATCAAAATAAGGATACAATACCGAATAGGCAAAATGCTAAAAAGATGTACATAGGCAACGAAATCCCGATTTATCAATAGGCGAAATCACCGAGGCTATATTTACCGATATACTCGGAACGAGCATGGGCAAGGTTAGCGGGAATGGATATT
>CALXLN010000040.1 GCA_944389215.1 uncultured Opitutales bacterium | reverse complement strand
CCGAAGACTTTAGATGGCAGCCAAAGTCGTTGCAAAACTTAATAGAAAGAAAACTCGAAGATTCTTCAGCCGGGTGGTTTTCGCCTTTAGAGATCCTTGAAATAATTTCTCCGATTTTCAACGCAGCTATTACTCTTGGCGAAAACAGCCTTTTGCACCGCGATATAAAACCTGATAACGTCTTATTCTTTGACGGAAAAGCAAAGCTTTCCGATTTTGGACTAGTCGAACAAGATGTTCGTTCAGTTTCAAATGTAGGCACGCCCCTTTATATTGCGCCGTCTTGGTATATAAATAAAGGAGGGAATCCAGACGCATATGGAATTGCCGCCACTTTCTATACCCTAATATCGGGAAATTTGCCGGATACATTGGGGCGTCCCGCTTACAGGTTCCCCGAAAAGGAGGTTTCAGATGGAGACAAAGAACGCTGGCTGCACTGACACCGGTGCATTTTGCGCGCAGTTTCTGAGAATCCGGCAGACAGGTATGTATCGTTGAAAGCTTTTAAAGAAGCCGTATTTTCGGACGACTTTGAGAGTTCAAAAATCTATAGCGCTCCGCCTAAAGCTAAAATAAATTCAAGAAAAACGTTTTTTGCTCTTGGATTGTGCGCAGTGTGCTTGGCTGCTGTTTTGCTGGCAGGAAAGTTTAGAACCGAAAAAATTCCGAATAATGCGTCATATGCCAACCGCGCAGAATATAAAATTCCCAACGAAATATATCTAAAAATAAAAGACAGCGGATTCCATTCTGGCGCGTTTTTTATAGAGGATATCAAAACTTGGAAAAACGCAAAACGCTCCATTTTAAAAGTGTGGAGCCAAAATTTGGAAAAATCGAAGGCTGTCGCCGAACAGACGGAAGAACAAGTTATTGCCAAGGCGAATGAAAAGTTTTTTAAAGAAAGGGAAGAGCTTTCCAATTCTCTAATTCATGTAAATGAAAAAAAACTAAATGAAATGAGGGACGGCGAAATAAAAATGGCTTTGTTTGAATGGCGAAATGCAAGAGAGCGCTTGTCCGACGAATTGGCTGGCATGGAGGAACTGAAAGACGCCGTTGAGCGCGACGACCAGTACAGGCGTTATGTTTCTGAGGCGTATGAAAATTATTTAAAGAGTTTAAAGTGATTTTCCAAAATTTTCTGCGAATATTTTTGCATAGGCAAATCATGTTTATTCCAAAAACACCAAAGACGATTATTGAACAGCTTGTCGCCCCGGAGAAGATTTCCGTATGGAACTCAACTTGGCGCAGGTTCTTTGATTTGTACCACGCGCCGATTAAAATTATGGTGGGAAATTCGTTTTTTAAATACGGAATTTATTCAATCCCAAACAATGTAGTCGACGAAGTTGTAAGCGATGTCGTGGTTTCTCTCAATAAAATTTTCAACGACAACTTGTACGATCCAAAAAAGTCGAGGTTCAGGTCGTATTTGAAAACCGTTTGCGACCGCAGGGTAGTGGACTATCTCAGGAAGAACGTTGCAAATTTTAAAACAGACTCGATAGACGGGGAAGACGGCAGTGTAAAGGCGATGGCGGAATCAATCGCCCAGGAAAGCCTCAACGCCAAGCTTGCCGAGGAGGAGCAGCGCGCTTTTAAAGAATCTGTTGTTCTGGACGCCTATATGTCGATAAGGCACAATTTCGACCCGAGAACATGCACCGCCTTTGAAATGATAAAGCTTGAGGACATAGACGTGGAAAAGGTTGTCGAGGAATTGGGCGTTTCTCCGAATGTGGTAAACAATTCCGTTTATAGAATAACAAAAAAACTGCGGGAAGTAATTTCCGGAGATCCGTTAATGAAAGAGTTTTTCGATGAAAAAGAACACAAGTAAAAACAGCGGGTGCGGGAACGCAGACGACGCCGAAAATATAATCGGCGAGTTAAAAAGGGCATACAAGGCGATAAATGCGCTGCAAAAAACACCCTCGCATAGGAAAATCGTCTTGGATGTAGAGCGCAAATTGAGAACCCAAAAAGAGAAAACGCAAAATCCGTCAATTTAAATTGGAAGGCAGAAGTCGATGTTTTTGCTCCAATCTTGGATGTGAAAATTTTTTTTAATTCAAAATCAGAACCCCAGCCAATTTATACTGCAGCAATAATTCAAAAGAAAAACTATGAATATGGATACTTCAAAAAACAGTGTTATTAAGCGTAATTATACGGTAAAAAAACCAAAAACAGTTTTACTGCTTATTGTATTAGAATGTTTGCTTGTTTTTGGCAGCTATTTTTTTGCAAAAAATGTGTCGTCCGAAAATCTACCAATGTTGATTATTATGATTGCTGGCGCGATTTTCTTTTTCTTCGCTGTTAAAGCGGAATTTCCCGGGGTTGTAATCGACGTCGAAAACGATAAATTCTCGTTTCCCGGAGGCGAGTTGCGGCAAAATCTTTTTTTGAATATTTGTCGCCTTTATTTTGGATTCAGCGTATGCGCCGGTTTGAATATCCGCTAAGTTCGGTATTGAGCGTGGCGCCGGAGGTCTCCGTCAACGTAAACAAGAAGGGAGATGTTTCAAGATACTATAGTCTCCGCGTAGCGGGAACATTTGGCAGCGCAAAAATAA
>CALXLN010000039.1 GCA_944389215.1 uncultured Opitutales bacterium | reverse complement strand
GATCGGATTTTTTGGCCAAGAAATACGGATTTTTAAAGTTCTCAAAAGACGTTAAAACCGAGGCAACTCTTGTTTTTACAAGCGGAAGCGAAGGGTCCCCCAAAGCCGCAATCCTGACCGAGCGCAATATAATAGGCAACTGCCTTCAGACGAAAATCAGCCGAGTTTTTGAAAGCGACGACCTACTATTGGCAAATCTCCCGATATTCCACAGTTTTGGAATGCTTTTCGAGGTATGGTACCTGGCCTTGCAAGGCCAGCGCACCCTTACATTAATAAGCCCGCTTGACATAAAAAACAACATACGCGCAATGCGCGAAAAACGCGCGACTTGCATAATAGGCAGCCCCACATTTTTCCGCGCCTATTTAAAGTACGCCTCCGCCGACGACATGAAGAGCCTGCGCAAGGCTATAGCCGGCGCCGAAAAAACTCCCAAAGGGTTTCACGAAATGTGGAATAAGAGTTTTGGAGACACTTACCGCGAAGGCTATGGACTCACCGAAGCAACTCCCGTTGTCGGCGTAAATCTGCCCGACAGAGATTTCGGATTTTTCTCGACAGGCTCGCGCAAAGGTTCGATTGGCAAGCTATTTCCCGGAATGCAGGCAAAAATTCTAAATCCGGCGACGCTGGAGCCCCTGCCTTTTGGAGAACAGGGGCTTTTGGCCATGCGCGGCGCAAATATTTTCGCAGGTTATCTCGACAATCCGCAAGCCACAGCGGAAGCTCTGCATGGAGACTGGCTTGTTACAGGAGATTTGGCTAGAATAGACAAAGACGGCTTCCTGTATATAGACGGTCGCCTAAGCCGCTTCTCGAAAATCGGCGGCGAAATGGTTCCGCATGCTACTGTCGAAACCGCTTTGAACAACGAATTGGGCTTCGCCTCGAACGATATTCCACTCATTGCGGTATCTTCCAGGCTAGACGAGGGCAAGGGAGAAGCATTGGTGCTTTTGAGCGCAGCCAACATATCGCTTGCCGACGCAAAAAACGCCTTGCGCAAAGCGGGAATCAGCAACCTGTGGCATCCCAAGTATCTTGTGAGGGTAGATAAAATTCCGCTTCTTCCAAGCGGCAAACTCGATTTAAAAACAATAGCCGAACTCGCTAAGCGCCCACAGTAAAATTTATATGCAGATGCAAACACCATCGCCCGAAAAAAAACCGAACTTACTAAAACGCCTTTACAATTGGACCATTTCATGGGCGGAAAAACCCCAAGGCCTTTGGGCGTTGGCGATTCTTTCTTTTACGGAATCGTCCTTCTTTCCAATACCTCCGGATGTCTTGCTGATACCGCTTGTTTTCGGCGCCCCCAAAAAATGGTGGTGGACGGCGTTGGTTTGCACGGCAGCATCGGTTGTTGGAGGCATCCTCGGCTGGGGAATCGGACATCTGGCGTGGAGCGGATTGCAGGATTTTTTCTATAGCTACGTTCCGGGGTTTACCAGGGAAAATTTCGAATATGTCCAAAACCTTTACCAGGACAACGCGTTCATGGCTATTTTTGGAGCGGCGCTCACGCCTATTCCGTACAAGCTATTTACGATAGCGGCTGGCGTTTGCAATGTCGACATAATGACGCTCGTGCTTGCCTCCATTTTCGGCCGCGGCGGCAGGTTCTTTGCGGTAGCCTTGATAATACGGATAATCGGACCGGCTGCGAAAGATTTTATAGACAAATATTTCAATCTGTTGGCGACCGCTTTCTTTGTGCTTCTCGTGCTGGGATTTGTTATCGTAAAATATATGCTTTAAGCCAAAGATTGCCGGCGCGAATGTATTTTTCCCTGTTTTCAAGAAAAAAATTTGCTTGTTAAAACACGCAAAAAAACGACAATAAACACCCATGAAAAAGAACCTTGTTTTGGGTATCGACATTGGCGGATCTGGCGTCAAAGGCGCGATAGTTAATCTGAATAAGGGAGAATTTGAAAGCGAGCGCGTGCGCATTCCTACTCCGTCTCCGCATACCCTTCAAAATATGCTTTCGGCAATTGAAGAAATTGTGTCGGCATTTAAATGGAAGGGAATTATAGGGTGCGGCTTTCCCGGAGTAATAAGAGCTCAAATTATAGACACAGCCGTCAACGTCGGAGGGAAAAATTTCATAGGAGTCAACCTTGCCGAACAAATAGGCCAGCGTTGCGGATGCGAAGCATGGGTGCTGAACGACGCCGACGCCGCCGGAATAGCCGAAGTAAAATACGGCGCGGGCAAAGGCAGAAACGGAGTCGTAATGATGCTTACGGTTGGCACGGGAATAGGAGTTTCCATGTTTACCGACGGAATTTTGGTTCCCAACCTTGAATTTGGGCACCTAAAAATGCGCGACAAAACTTCGGGCAAAAATATTTCTGCCGAGAAAATCTGCTCCGACGCCGTTAGGAAATCAAAAGACTTGCAATGGCGGCACTGGGCTGAACGCTTCAACAAATATTTAAAATACCTGCATTCGCTCACATGGCCCGACCTTATGATAATAGGCGGAGGCGTGGCTTCTAAAAGTTCAAAATACATAAAATATTTGAACGTTGATTGCGACATTGCCATAGCCAAATTGGAAAACCGCGCGGGCATAATAGGCGCCGCGTACCAGGCCGACAGAATCTTGCGCCACTAATTCTTAAAACATAAAGAAATTTAAGCGCCCGCCCGCGTCAATCGGAACCTAAGGCGGGCGTTTTTTTGGCTGCGCTTGGCCTTCAGCTAAACATCTTTATTGCCGCGCAGTGCAAAGAAACCGTTTCCCGCAACAATACAAATATGTAGTTTAAAATATTCTTCCGCTTCATTTATGTGTTTTTTGGGAGGAGCGTTTTCTCCTTTTACGCGTCGTCCGGACGCGCCCGTTTACTTTCATTTAAAAGGATATTGCGCATTTGCGCGCATCTTGGCACGGAGCGTGCTTGCATAGTTTTGCCGCCGCCCTGAAAGCTATTCTCAAAGGGCCGGAAAATCCACACAACAACATTAAACTGCAAAGCTATGAAAAATAATATAATAATTGCATCGGCACTTGCCGGATGTTCGGTTTTGGCAAACGCCGCGGAAACGGCAAACGCTGAAACTTCAGAAATAAACTCCCTCTCGGACGAACCGGTTTTGTCTGCGTGCCTAGAAAGAATCTCAGAGTCGGTATCGGCCGGATACGAGTCCGAGTATATGTTTAGAGGATACAATATCTGCGGCGGAATAGTTTCTCCCGCCGTAAACCTGGACTGCGCCTTGGGCGCGGGATTCGGCGTTTACGCGGGATATTGGGGGGCGTTTTCCGCCTGCGACATGTCGTCAGCGGATTCTTTTAACGATACCGTAGACGGACATTATTGCGAAAGCGATTTTCTCGCCGGGATAACGTATTCGGTTGAAAATTTTGAAATTGAAGCCGGCTATATAGCGTACGTTTACGATACGGGCGGAAACACCAACGAAATTAAAGCCGGCGTCTCCTACGACACCGCTGAATTGCTAGGAGATGATTTCGCATTTTCCGTGTATGCTGCAGGCTACTATGATGCGACTTTGTCGGCTAAAACGCTCGAAGGGGGAATATCCTACTCTGCCCCGGCAACAAAATGGCTATTTGGAAGCAACTGGGGAACATTGGATTTTTCCGGATACGCGGGTTATAATTACGCACCTGAAACCCATTCATTTTACACAGGGCTTTCGTTCGGCGCAACCGTGGCGGTTACAGAATACTGCTCTATTTCGGCGGGAATGAGATATATGTATTACAACAATGAGACTTCTGGCTGCGGAAATAAAGTTTGGCTGGGAACGGCTATAACAATAGGATTCTAGCATGCGGAACCGCCTAATTTTGCCGGACAGGACAAAAAGCGGGAAACAATGCGCTTTTTTAAGCGCCAAAAAACTCTGGCGCCCGATTTTAACATCGGGCGTTTTTTTGCTTTTGGTTTTTTCCGCGCCAGGCCTCAAAACGGGGCAAAACGCCGCAGCAGAAAATTACCGAAAATAAGTAGTTTTTTCGCGCCGCAGATTAAAATGGGCGCAAAACGCCAAAAAAAACGGGCGCCAATAAAAATTGCGCGCCCGCCGATTTTTTAAGCGTTTTTGCAAACGGCTATGAAGCTGTTATATGCCATATATCTTTAGCGTACTCGCGAATCGTGCGGTCGGACGAAAACTTTCCGATTCGCGCGGTATTGAGTATGGCCATTTTCGCCCAGCGGCGCTTGTCGCGGAAAGCCTTGTCCACTTCTGCCTGCGCGTCGCAATACGCCTGGTAGTCGGCGCACACCATAAACGGGTCGCCCCAATCGAGGATTGATTTGCGAAGCGGCATAAATGCGTTGGGATTGCTTGCCATAAAGTAATCCGACACAAGCCAATCCAGAACATATTTCAGCCTCGGATTTTTGGCGTAGTAGTCCCACGGATTGTAACCTGCGCCCTTCAACTGTTGAACCTCTTGAACGTCCAAGCCGAATATGAAAATATTGTCGTCGCCAACGCATTCTTTTATTTCAACATTCGCGCCGTCCAGAGTTCCGATTGTAACTGCCCCGTTTAAGGCCAATTTCATATTTCCGGTTCCGGAAGCCTCTTTGCCGGCAGTCGAAATCTGCTCCGACAAATCTGCTGCAGGAATGATATTCATCGCAAGAGAAACGCTATAGTTGGGAATAAACACCACCTTTATCTTGTCGTTTATGCGCTTGTCGTTATTTATGCGCTCGCCGATTTTATTTATGGCGTAAATAATATTTTTGGCGATATCGTATCCCGGAGCTGCCTTGGCGCCGAATACAAACACGCGCGGGGCGATATCCATATCGGGGTTGTGGAGCAGGTCGCGGTAGAGTGTCAGAATATGCAGCAAATTCAAATGCTGGCGCTTGTATTCGTGAAGGCGCTTTATTTGGACGTCAAACATTGCCTCGGGATTGACCGTTATGCCGCACTTTTGCTTTATGATTTCAGCCATGCGCTTTTTATTGTCCAGCTTGACTTTCATAAAGGCGTCTTGGAAACCGGAATCGTCGGCGTATTTTTCAAGTCCCTTGAGCAAATCCAAATCTTTAATCCAGCATTTTCCGCCTATCTTTGAATCTATTAGATTCGACAGGCCTTCGTTGCAAACTTTCAGCCATCTGCGCGGAGTTACGCCGTTTGTCTTGTTGTTGAATTTCTCGGGGAAAACGGAATTGAACTCCTTTAATACGCTGGATTTCAAAAGTTCGGTGTGCAAAGCCGCCACGCCGTTTACGCTGAAACTGCCTACAACAGCCAAATACGCCATGCGAACCATCTTCGGGGATCCCTCTTCGATAATGGAGAGCGCCTCCAGCTTGTGCGGGTCGTTCGGGAATATTTCCTCGACCTTCCTTAGCCATCTGGCGTTGATTTCATAAATAATCTGCAAGTGGCGGGGCAATATCTTTTCAAAGAATTTTACCGACCACTTTTCGAGAGCCTCCGGCAAAAGAGTGTGGTTGGTGTAGGCGAATATTTTTTCGCACATCGCCCATGCATCATCCCACGGCAGCCCGTGAATATCCATTAGCAAGCGCATAAGTTCGGGAATGGCGATTGCCGGATGGGTGTCGTTGAGCTGAATGACGACTTTGTCGACAAACTGCGACCAATCGTCGTGCTCGTCGCGGTAGCGGCGGATTATATCCTGCAAAGAGCACGAAACAAAGAAGTATTGTTGAATCAGGCGCAGTATTTTGCCGTTTTCGGTCTTATCATTGGGATACAGAACCTTGGATACGGTTTCTCCCATTGCCTTTTCATGTACTGCTTGCGCATATCCGCCCTCGTTAAACGCGTTCAGGTCAAACTCGTTTGACGCGCGCGATTCCCACAAGCGGAGGAAATTTACCGTTTCCGCCCCGTAGCCGACAACCGGAATATCCCACGGTACGCCGAGTATTTCGCCCTTTGGCCTCCACAGCGGAATCCAATCTCCCCTGTCGTTCATGGTATTTTCAACATTGCCGCCCATTGGAACCCTCACGGTATGTTCCGGGCGGACAATCTCCCAGGGAGAGCCGTAGCGCAGCCAATTGTCAGGAGACTCTACCTGTTTGCCGTCTTCAAAACTCTGAGTAAAGAGGCCGAACTCGTATCTGATTCCGTATCCTACCGCCGGATAATTCAAAGTCGCCAAAGAATCCTGGAAGCACGCCGCCAATCTTCCGAGGCCTCCATTGCCAAGGCCCATGTCGACTTCAGCATCGAGTATCGCGTTGTAATCCAGCCCCAATTGGCGCAAGGCCTCCTTTGTTGGCTCCATCAAATTAGCGTTTATGAGGGTGTCGGCGGTGAGCCTTCCGACTAGATATTCCAAAGAAAGATAATAAACCCTGCGGACGTCGTTTGAATGCTGGCGGTTCATAGTGCCTATGAAGCGGCGCATAATATGGTCGCGTATAGCCAAAGCCGTCGCGACCCACCAGTCGCGCACAGTGGCCGCCGTGCGGGCGCGGGCGAGGGAACATTCCAAATGCCATAATATGGCCTGTTTCATTCCTTCGGCAGTTTCGCTCACAAAGAAAGGACATGAATTCGCATCTTTAAAAACGATTTCGTTCTGGTCGTAGATATTTTTTTTCTGCTTAGCCATAAATTTAAAATAAAAAAAACTTTTGCGAATATATTTGGCTTTCGGAGCCTTTACAATCTTTTTTTAAGGCACAAAAAAACACGATTCCGCCATCCCGTTTCGGCGTCTCCGGAACGTATTCCTGCAAGCGGGGAAACGCCGCTCGAACAAATCCGCGCGCAGCAATAAAGCATATGCAAATCTCAAAAACCGTTCATTTTAGGGCAGCCAGCAATTTTTCCACAACCTGCCTGCCCTTCCATCGCGGGCTTGCTGCAACGCTCCCCGCAGACTCAATTCCACGGAATTATACGGTATAAAACAACTGCCAAATACGCTCCAACTATGGGCGCGGCAATCGGAATCCACGCGTATTTCCAATTTGAATCCCTCTTGCCTTTTATTGGCATAAGGGCGTGGGCAAGGCGGGGCCCCAAATCGCGCGCGGGATTTATCGCATAGCCGGTGAGCCCTCCCAGCGACATGCCTATGGAAACAATAATCGCAAAAATCAGGAATTTGTCCAATCCGCCGCTCAAACCTTCAACATTTGCAATTCCCATAATGCCAAAAACCAGCACGAATGTCCCTATAAGCTCGCTTAGGAAATTGAGCGCAGTATTAGGCACCGACGGGCGGGTCGCAAATACGCCGAGCTTTGCGTCCTTATTTTCGTCTGCGTCAAGATGTCCTTTGAACAGTATATAAACTAAAACTCCTCCTATGAAAGCCCCCAACAGCTGTCCAGCCAGATAATACGGAACATTGCTCCACAGCGTCTGCCCGTCCGCGGCAAACGCCAGCGTTATCGCGGGATTTAGATGCGCCCCGGAAGATTTCCCGAAAATAAACACCGGCAAGAGCACCGCCAACCCCCATCCAAAGGTTATTTGAACGGTTCCGCCCCCTTTCATCGCGGACTTATCTAGAGTAACATTAGCCACAACTCCACAGCCCAAAAGAATAAGCAGAGCCGTGCCAATCAATTCGGATATGAATATCAACATAAGAATATATAAGTTTATTTTTGCGCGAAAGCTGTTTATTCGTCCTTTGCCCAGCCAAGCGAATACCTGACCGCCTTATTCCAGCCTTTTATCAAATCTTGCCGCTGCGAAGTCGACATTTGCGGAACAAAAATTTTGTCGATTTGCCAATTTTTGACGACAGACTCCCTGTTCTCCCAATATCCGACGGCCAGCCCCGCCAAATAAGCCGCGCCCAAAGCGGTTGTCTCGACGCACATCGGACGCTTTACAGGCGCGTCGATAATATCTGACTGGAACTGCATAAGAAAATTGTTTGAGCTGGCCCCGCCGTCTACTTTTAATGCTCTCAGCTTTATTCCCGAATCCGCCTCCATCGCCGACAAGACGTCGTTTACCTGAAATGCCAGCGACTCTAGCGTGGCGCGGATTACATGGTATTTGTTGACGCCGCGCGTAAGCCCTAAAATCGTTCCGCGGGCGTATTGGTCCCAATGCGGAGCGCCCAATCCCGTAAATGCAGGGACAACATAACATCCGTTCGTATCGGGAACTTTCATAGCCATATATTCGGAGTCTGGAGATTCCTCAAGGATTTTCATTTCATCCCGCAGCCACTGTATAGCTGCGCCCGCCACAAAAATAGAGCCTTCTAGCGCATAAAGAACTTTTCCGCCTTCGCCCCAGGCGATTGTCGTTACGAGGCCGTTTTTTGAGAAGACCGGTTTTTCCCCAGTATTCATAAGCAAAAAACAGCCCGTTCCATAAGTATTCTTTGCCTCGCCTGCCCCGAAACACGTCTGTCCAAAAAGCGCAGCCTGCTGGTCTCCGGCAGCGCCAGATATTTTTACGGCGCCGCCCAAGAAACGCGGGGCGGTTTCGCCGTAGACGCAACTTGACGGCTTCACCAACGGCAGCATGGAGCGCGGAATATCCAACAGCTTGAGAATTTCATCGTCCCACTCTAGCTTGTTTATGTTAAAGAGCATTGTGCGCGAAGCGTTGGAGTAATCTGTAACGTGGACGGCGCCGCCGGTGAGCTTCCATATAAGCCACGTCTCCACCGTGCCAAAGAGAAGTTTTCCATCCTCCGCCCTTCTGCGGGCGCCTTCTACATTGTCTAGAATCCATTTTATTTTTGTTGCCGAGAAATACGCGTCCAGCACCAATCCCGTCTTCTGCTTGAAGAAGTCCGCCAACCCTTCGTCGCGCAGGGAATCGCAATATTCCGCTGTTCTGCGGCATTGCCAGACAATCGCGTTATAGACGGGTTCGCCTGTGTCCTTGTCCCATACTATGGACGTTTCGCGCTGGTTTGTAATGCCTATCGCCGAAATATCCGAAGCCGAAGCGCCGATTTTTGCCATAGCCTCCACCGCTACGCTCAATTGGGTAGACCATATCTCGTTTGCGTTATGTTCAACCCATCCCGCATGAGGAAAATACTGTTTGAATTCTTTTTGCGCCAGACTGCAAATGCGGCTTTGCTTATCGAAAAGTATGCACCTGCAACTTGTAGTTCCGGCGTCGAGAGCCATTATATAGTCCGCCATAGATGGATGTATTTTAGTGTTAGCATGTTTTTATTGGCAAGCAAATTAAGCGCGCATTTATATTCTTTACTTTTTTGTCTGACCAAATTAAAAAATTTTTAAAATTTGTCGGCAAAAGTTTTCCAATATCTTTTACTGCCGATAGCTTTATTAGTGAGTATCGTAAAAACTATGGAACAGAAAAGAGACGATTTGCTAAAAGGCGCCGCTTCGCAGGCATGGGACATTGTGATAATAGGGGGCGGAGCCACCGGCTTGGGAGCCGCAGTCGACGCTGCAAACCGCGGATTAAAGACGCTGCTTTTGGAGAGAGACGACTTCTCAAAGGCAACTTCCAGCAGGAGCACAAAACTCGTCCACGGCGGCGTTCGCTACCTGCAAAACGGCGACATACTTCTTGTGCGCGACGCCCTAAAAGAGCGCGGCAGGATGCTGCGCAACGCACCGCATCTGGTTATGGACATGCGCTTTATAATAGGCGCCTACAGATGGTGGGAGAGAGCCTTTTACACCATCGGGCTCACTTTTTACGACCTGCTGGCGGGTTCTCTGGGATTCGGAAAATCCCTGCCGCTTTCAAAAAAGACCATACTTGAAGAAATTCCAATGATTGCGCACGACAAGTTGCGCGGGGGAATAGTCTACCACGACGGGCAGTTCGACGACTCGCGCATGGCAGTAACCCTTGCGCTTTCGGCAATAGACGCTGGGGCCGTATGCCTAAACTATGTGGGCGTAGAATCTCTTATAAAAGACGGCTCCGGCAAAATATGCGGAGTAAAAGCAGCCGATAAAATAGGCTCCGGCAAATTCGACATAACCGCCAAAGCCGTCATAAACTGCACGGGGGTTTTCGTTGACGACATTATGAAAATGGACGCTCCCGAAAGCTCGCGCAAAGTTCGCCCAAGCCGCGGAGTCCACCTAGTTGTGGATGCGTCTTTCCTTGGCGGCAAGTCCGCGCTTATGATTCCCAAAACGACCGACGGCAGAGTGTTGTTCGGCGTGCCATGGCATGGCAAGGTCATACTTGGCACAACCGACACTCCCGTTGATTCCGACACTCCCGAACCCCGTGCGAGCGACGAGGAAATAGGCTTTATATTGGACCAAGCCGGACAATATCTAACTAAAAAGCCAACGCGCAAAGACGTCCTTTGCGTTTTCGCGGGATTGCGCCCGCTTGCCGCTCCAACGCATGCCGACTCGAAAAAAACGAAGGAAATTTCCC
>CALXLN010000038.1 GCA_944389215.1 uncultured Opitutales bacterium | reverse complement strand
TTTCTGAAACTCGCCCCGTTTAGGTTTTGTCCGGAAAGATCGAGATTGTTGTTAAACTTGTAATACTCCAGCTTAAGCCCGCTTAAATCCTTATTTTTATAGCTTGCGGTGGAGTATAGCTGCCCCCGGGTGAAGTTGGCTCCCCAATACATGTTTGTGATAATGGCGTCGGTGAAGTCGGTGCCGATTAGGCTTGCGTCTTCGAAATTCGCCCCGTCGAGATTCGCCCCCTTGAAAGACGCGTTTGAAAGGTCGGCATGGGTCCATGTGCTGTTTTTCAGCGACTGGTTTGCGAAGTCGCGCCCGCTAAGCTCGCCGTAGGTGAAATTCTCGTTGTCTGCACGGAGCAATGGGCTTGCTCCAAGCACAAAAGTTAATGCCGCATAATATATTCCTTTGTTCATGATATAACAGCCTCCGCAAGGATATTTTCATTTTCAAAAGATTTCTTTATCTATTTTATGCAATTCTTATATTACGTACGTGCAATAATGTCAACAAGTTTTTATGCGTTCGTATAATTTTATTTTCCCTATCGCGGCATAGCTGTTAAATTTTGTAGATTTGGCATGCAGACACTTTCGCACCCATATGACAAACAATACCGACAAACAATGATGTTTTGTTAGAATGCCGGAACTATTGCGGGGATTGATAAAAGATATTGCCAAGGCGTAAAATCGGCGTGGCGATTTCCAGAATCAAAACGGATAAGGCTTAAGGTTCCTCGAAATAGAAGTTTGCTTAGAACGTTTTCCAATGCTTAACGGACGGTTTAGATAAATGTTAAAGGCTATTCAGGATGATGTGGGTGCGGTGTTATACATTTTCCACGTAGCCTCTATCAAGTATAGTGCGGGTTTTGACATGCGGAAACTCTGGGCGAAAAACCGCAAGTCAAGAAGTGTATCCTGTAAAAAACATATCCGAAAAAAAACCTGCGGACAAACTGCAATAAGCCGTACTATTAAAACTGTTTTTATTGCAGTTAAACGGCTCGCAAATGCCGTCCAATTCATTCTTCCTACCGGAAAATTTCGCATAATTACCCGATTTTTAGCATATTTTAAATCCTGATTTGTTTATGGAAACAATCTCTGCTTGCAACTGGTCGGCTATAATAGGCAAAACAGCCCAGCAGACTGGCAACTAAATCTCGTCCGAAACTTGACTCGACAACGCAACGGCAATATTTTGATGCAGGCAAATGTAATTGTTTCTTCAATATACTAGCGCAAACCCCGCCTATTCTTGCGAACAGATTTTGGAACGCCCCGCGGAATGCTTTTTCTTGAGATTCCCAAACTATCCATAAGCGCGCCGATTAAAAAATCCCCGTGGAAATTCCAGAGGCGCAAAATTTGACTAAAATTTACAGGCGCAGCACAATTTATCCTCGAATAATTTTAACTTTTCCGAATATACCTTCGCTGCCTCAGGCCTGGGACTACACACATGGATTAGCGGGCAAAAACTGGATTCCAAACCAGCCAGTTCATAATCGCGCGAAGCCGCTCTGATAGCAGCTCCCAAAGCCGCGGAATTTTGAGACGTTTCTAGCCGGTATATTTCCGATCCGAATACGTCGGCAAACGTCCGGGCTATACCGAAACTCTTAGATGCTCCTCCGGTCAACACTATTTTTTCAGGAATGCTTCCAAGCTTTTTGGCTTGCAAATAAATGTTGAAAACTTGTCCCTCTATAAACGCCCTTATTCGGCTTTGTTTGGAATCTGCCGAGCAAAACCCGAAAAACATAGGCGCGGCGGAAGAAATTTTCGGAGAAATCTCATCCACAAAAAACGGCAGTATGATTTTTCCGTCATTAACAGGCGCATAATTTTCAAACGATGTTTCGTCAAAAAACTTCCAGTCGACCCCCATAAGTTCCCTGAATTTTTCTCGGGCCAAAGAACCGTTGCGAAAACATACCAGCCCCATGTATCCTCCGTTCGGATTGCAGAAGACATGGGCGTTTTCAACCGGATTAAAGTTTTTCGCAGAGCAAAAGAACGTATCGCTGGTACCCAAACTTACCGCGGCGCCGCCAGCGGAAGATGCTCCCAACCCGACTAAACTCGACGGATTGTCTCCTGTAAAAACTACAACTTTTACATTTTCGCCGAACCCGTACTTCTTGCAAAAATACGCGGATATATTCCCGGCAACTTCCGCGGGGGGCGCAAGTTTGGGAAGCTTTTCAGCAAGATTCGGAGCGCATGCGGACAACATTTCCGCGTCCCACGAAAAATCGCCGATATTCATCAGATTCATCCCTGCACCGTCGCAATAATCTATCGGAGAATCGGCTCCGCATAAAACCGAACACATAAACGACGAGTTTAGATGTATTCTTTTTGTATCCGCATAATTTTCCGGTTCAACTTTAAATATTTTCCGTATTTGGGCGCCGGAAAAACGCTCCGTCATAATAGACCCGGTTTTTTGCAGGACGTTTTTTTCACCGCCGACATACTCCGCCATTTCACGACACTCCGCGGAAGTAGAAGCGTCCATCCAAACGGGAGATTTTTCCCTGCTTAAAAAGGGCTTTATATTTTCCGACAATCTCTTGGAAATGTCGTACGGCGAAAACGCCGACTGCGAATTTAGCCAAACAGTCGCATGTTGCTGACCGGAACCGCTTACGGCAGATATTTTTTTCATGTCCACCGACTTTGAAATCCGCCCCAAAAGCATTTCCAAAGCGTCGAGCCACATTAACGGATACGACCAAACCTCCAATGGATTATCAGGCGACACGCAAACTCCCGACTGCGTTGCGTATTGCGGCAAATCTTTCTCAAAATTTACGCTTTCCGAAAGCAAAACGGTTGAAGTTCCGCAATCTATGACCGTTCCCGTCATAGATTGAGTGCTTGCGTCTATCCCCAAATAAAGCGGTTTCATGGCGGTTATTTTACAATTCTTGCGGCGGCTTTTTTGTGGATTTCGTCCGACGATTTTACCGACTCGGAAAGCTTGGCCAACAACCCGTTCCGTTGGGCGCCTTCAATCCGTTCAAGAGCCGACGTCAGTATTTTCACCGTATCAGGAATATCCTCGGACTTTATGGAATTAAAATCAGAAATAAGCGTTTCAGCAGTTTCGGAAGTTGCTACAACTCTCAAAGCTTCAGCGCGTAGGCGCTTAAATTTTGCGTCTTTGGCGTTTAAATATACCTTCAGCAAATCCGGCTCTGCCTCCGCGCAGGCGCGCAGTTTGGCGGCAATAATGCCAATCTCCTCCGAATTCCTCACCAAACCAATTATTTCGTCTTCCGAATTTTTGGAGAAGGCCAATGCGGGAGCGAAGTCGGATTTTTCCGCGCCATATGTCCCGGCTATGGCTATTATTTTTCTAGAGTAGCTGTCGTCTGCAGAGTCGAACCTCGCAAGAGCATAGCATTGCGCAATGGCAACGCGCTTGTTTTGCGCTTTGTAATTGCAGACAAATTCGCGAAAGTCCGCAGTAGGCTGGAACTGGCCCAATACGGCAACCTTGCAATTGTCGTCGAGCTTGTCGAAGTCTTTTAATTTCGACAAATCCATAAAGCACCCGCCTTCTCCGCGCATCCAAAGGGCTGTTTTAGCAGTCTTGGAACCCTTCTCCGACAGCGTTTTCAAATCGGACGCGCTCTTTGAAGTCCCGTATTCGGCTATCGCCAAAACCGCCGCAGGACAACCGTCCAACTCTTCGGACGCTATCGCCAAAATTTTTTCGTACGCCGCGGAACTTTTCAATTTTCCAAGAGAATATATTATGCCGTCGCGAAGCTTCTTTTCGGAAATTTTCTCCAACGCGGCAAGAAGTTCGTTTTCCGCCCCGAATTGCTGCAAGTCCATTCGGGCGTTGTCTGCGACATGGATGTCGGAATTGTATATGTCGCGCTTTGCGGCGTCGAGGTTTGCAGCCGGCAAAGAAAGCGGCAAGGCCAAAGCCAGAACTGAAAATATTGTAAAAAGTTTCATAGTTTTATGCCCCCAAATAGTACGGTGCGCGGCGCGGGCGCGATACCATCGCCGCCGCAACAGGATTGTTTGTTATCGTTTCGGTTTTTGGATCCCACTTCACATGGAAATTCAATCTTCTGGCAAACGACATCAAGTGGCAGACGGTCGCGCTACGATGCCCAATCTCCGCAGGACAAATATTTTTCTTGCCGTAGATTACAGCATCCAAAAAGTTTTTGCGGTGGTCGTCGGACACTTGCAAGCGGACGTCTTGGGCGCGCATTGGAAGTCCCCGCAAAACTGACGGAGACGTTTCGATTCGAGCTCCGCGGCTGACGAGAACCTCGCCTTCGTCGCCTATGAAATGAATCATATGCTTGTTTTTCATAGGGGTGTTTACGTAAACAGTCGGACCGTTCGCGTATTTATAATGCCTAAACTCCGAGCCGTCGGAATTTTCGGGGTAAAAATCGGTCGGGCCCGAATCATCCATGCCCAACGCCCATTGGATTATGTCGAAATGGTGTGCGCCCCAATCTCCGTCCTTTCTTATCCCATATTCATAAAATCTGCGCCATCCGCCGCCGTAGTTGCCCAAAACGCGCTCGGCGTTGTACGGGCGCCAAGGAGTTTGCCCCAACCATTTGTCGTAGTTGAACCCTTCGGGTATCGGCTCTTCCTTTAAATCTTTAGGTTCGGGCGGGAACTCGCCTATGGAAGTCTTTATTGTGTGGACATTGCCGATATAGCCGTTTCTGACAAGTTCGGCCGCTTTGCGGAATGCCCACTCGCTGCGTTGTTGCGAGCCAACTTGCAAAACTCCCCCGCTCTTTTTCACGGCGTCCGCCAGAATCCTTCCCTCCTCGATGGTAAGGCTCATTGGTTTTTCCACGTATACCGCCTTGCCGGCCTGAATGGCCTTCAGGGCTATTTGAACATGCCAATGGTCGGGAGTGCAAACGGCCACGGCGTCTATATCCGGCCTATCGAGAATTTCCTGATAATCTTCCGTCGTAAAAATAGGATGGTTGCCGACGTCTCCGCGCGTTTTATTGATGGACTCGACTTCTTTTTTTGCCGACTCCAAATGCCCCCGGTGGACGTCGCAAAGGGCAAGGACTTGGGTTTCCTTGCACCACGCAAAATATTTGCGGTGCCCTTCAGAAATCAACCCGTTGCCTATTATGGCCATATTTATTTTGCCGTTCGGAGATACTCCACCGCGCCCCAAAACGCGCGACGGCACTATTTGCGTTCCGAGAATTGCCGCAACAGCGGCTTTCCCGAGAAAATTTCTTCTGCTTATTTTCATACGTTTTCTAAAATTATTCCTGTTTAAAACATAAAAGACACTTCCGGTGCGGCAAATTAAGATGCTGTTCAAATAGGGACGAAATTCGGCAAAACCGACTTTAATCAACCCGCTTAATCCCCAGAGTAAATGCACCGCCCGACGGCGCTAAAAACGGCGCGCCGGCGGATTTTTCGCTGGTCAATCAAACGGATTTTCGCCCTTGTATAAAGGCTCCAGCGCCGGAGTGTATATTTCCTTTACGCCAAGCTGTTTCAAAGCCTCAAACAGAACTCCGCCGCAGCGGGAAAAAGCAACCGCCACATGGTGGTGGAATTTCCCCAAAATGCAGTTCCTGTAAAACCGCATAAATCCCGGAACATAAGCCACGCCCGTGGAACCGAAAGTTTTTGGATCCACATCCAAGAACGAACCTTCGCAAATATAAGCGCGAAGCCCGTCTCCTGAACCGTGAATTTGAAGGATTGTAATATCGGACGGTTTTATGGCGCCCTCCAGAGTCCCACGGGTAAGGTCGGGCTTTTTGCCGGGCTCCATAAGCCTCGACATGATGAGCTGGTAGCAAACCTTTGGAGACTTCATGAATTTTGCCGGAACATTTCCGCAATGGAACAATCCTATGACATCCTCTTTATTTTTTATATCCAAGCCCGCAAGCATGTCGGACGGTATTGTGTGGTTCAAATCCAACATTGTGGGGGCGTCTCCGCTTGCATATTGGCACATTAATTCGCAAACCAAAGAATATGCGTCGTTCTCGCAGGCTATGGGGAACCCGCGTTCGGTGAGCCTCGAGTTTATAAAACACGGAACGTGCTTTGAATACTCCTCTTGGCGGGTCCAACACTGGGTCGTGGCTCCGGACAATTTCAGCTTTTTGCGCATGCTCAAAAGGGCCTGTTCATACGCAGAAAAACGCTCAGCCAACACCGGGTCGTCAACACCGTCGGTCTGCGATATGGATTTTTTAGACTCGCCAATGCTTTCGGGCGCCTCTTCCCTGATTTTTGCGATTTCGTTTTCAAGGTCAAAAAGCCCCAGCTCCTCCACTTCCACGCCTATCGAAGCCAACGACGCCACATTGTAATTGCAGCTTTCAAAGTCTCTGGGACGCGGTCCGAACAGGCCTATCGTGGCGTTGGACACTCCTTTTACAACCTTTACAATTTTTGAAAAACGCGCAATCTCCAGCGCGCCGCGCTCCGCGT
>CALXLN010000037.1 GCA_944389215.1 uncultured Opitutales bacterium | reverse complement strand
ATGATAAATAGCTCCGTTTTCAGAGACGTGCTTAATATAACGCCGGTAGGAATCGTAATGTATCAAACGATGCGACCCGCATAAGCAGTCGGGTATACCCGACTGCTTATGCTCAACTTCCGCAAGCGAAACGTCTTGACCAACTCTTACCGTCCTGAGTATCTTATAACCCTTTATTAACACATTGGGCATTGTAGAACATTTTTCCTTCTCTTTGCCCTCTTTTTTTTCTCCCATTCCACAATCTTTGCCGTAGAGCGGTTTTTTTTTGTAAACCTCCACATCCTGATTATTGGCGCGAACCATTCGCTTATCGTTTCCGCCAATTTCCCAAACTCTGTCGGCGCACTGTATCCCACCACTTTCATCATTTCCTTTAACTTCTTTATGTTATCCCTGCATTGCTTTGCCGTCTGGCTCTTTTTGTTTAGCAGCTCGCATAACTTTTCTTTAATTCGTACGCCGCTTTGGTTGTAAGGGGTGTGGGGTACCCCCCACTGCCCGCGTGGCTTTAATCTATCGCCACTTTTTCGCAATGTTTGGATAATTTTCCCATTTCACTTCACCCCTATTGCATGTTTTTGCAAAATTCAAAAAATGCCACTGCTCTAGCCTTACTATATGGAATTTACCCTAAACTATCTTTGCCCTTGAAAAGGCATCTTCTTACGATACTTCGACGTCAGTTTGTTAAATCCATGCAGACGGATTTCACCTTGTCGCGCCCATTGCATGACATTAATATCGATATTCCTTAACGACATCGCAACCCTGTGGCGCGCTAAATTAGTTATGAGAGGGGACAAACTTGTGGTTATTGCGAATTCGCCTATTTTATTCCTTTAAAATACTCATAAGTCCTATTTGGGCTTGCTAGAAAATAAGTTTATGTTTGGCTTGCCCAACACTGCTTAAAAATAATATACCTTGGATATGGTCTTGCTTACATTCTTGGATATTCGTGCGCTAGTGTATTTTTATAAGCTTCCGTTATCCGTTTGCAGAGCATAACGCCTGTAAGCTTTTTTGCAAAGGACCTTTCCGCAATCACGACATTTGTAGAGTATTTACCCACCTTTAACAAATAAATGCCTTCATTGCTTGCTACATGCTTTATAATACTGCGCAATGCAAATTGCAATGAATTGGAGCCTTTTACACGAAACGCAAACAAGAGGGTTTGCCGCTCTTGTGCGCGCTCCACTATCGCAGTTAAAGCCCTTGAATTACCCTTTATATTCTCAATACCCCGCATGAATTGAATATTACAAGAGCATTGTAAGGGCTATTCTTTTTTACCATCCCACAACTTTTGAAGCAGAACAAAAAAAAGACTCTATTTTTCCTTTTAACTATCGAATATTCTTAAATAAGTTAAAACCGTAAACTGACACCAACAATATGAATGACGCTATTGCAAAAGATATTGCGTAAACAATCCCCCCCAAGTTAAAAGCATTTGCAAGCGCCAACCAAAAAATGAGAAATGCCGCCGCCATAAAAGCTATCCTTAGAGCGCAGTATCCGTTCCCGGATACTCCTTGCCCCGCCTCGAAATTTTTGAAAATTAAATTGTCCAATGTAAATCTTCCGCCGCCAGAGACAACGAGAAACGCGTACATTCCCAAGAAAACCGTTGGAAGAGCCTTTACCGCGCAAAACGGATCGAAAAAATGGAATTTGAGCGCCACTGCCATGTTTGTAAACAACATAAACGCTGCAAACCGCGACTGTATTCCCAATATCAGCATTATAGAGCAAAATATCTGCTGAAATATGCAAATTATTAGGCTAGTCTCATGCCCTATTCCTATTGGATCCCCAAAGAAACTGGTCTTTAATGTTTCATAGCGCTCTATTTTTCCCCATCCATACGGCAGCATCATAAGGCCTGAAAAAATTCGCAAGAATGCGAGAGCAAAATCCATCGTGTCCTTATCCGTTGGCGGATTCTTAAAAAACCAAATTGATATCTTCTTCATATTCATTTATTGAATCACGTTCTTGAAATACGTCAAGCGGTTATGACAATTTCAATGCCTAAAAGAATTATTGACAAGTTTTGGCTGAAATAAAAACTTAAAAGAAACGGCGCGACGCTATAAATCCGCAATATATAAGGGCAAGCTCCAAAATCTGCGGAAGCTTTTTTTATATCTTATGCGCTAAACGCTGCGCCGCGACATGTCCGTAAAGTTTTCCTACCCAAAACCGCTCATATTCCCGAACAAAAAGCGCCCCTACGCTCAAAGCCCTTTTGACCGCACATTGCGGAATCTATTTTCTTCCGCGGCAAACAAGAAATCCGACGGCAAAAATTCCCAGAACCGCCGCATACGCCGAAGGCTCCGGAATAGCTTCGACATAAACCATTCTAAGCCCCGTCCACACGTCCGAAGCATCGACATCGTTTCCGTTTAAAAAAGAAGTTACATTTATTCCTTTATTTTCCCCTGCGGAGG
The DNA here is from genome assembly GCA_944389215.1 of uncultured Opitutales bacterium. GTDB lineage: Bacteria > Verrucomicrobiota > Verrucomicrobiia > Opitutales > Intestinicryptomonadaceae > Merdousia. The sequence continues at coordinate 3,057 of CALXLN010000037.1, read as the reverse complement.
CAGTGGCATATGTTCCGCATATCACAACCCCTTCCGGCATTGATAAAATACCGCCTTCGGGATATAAAGTACCAATCCATTCGGATGCGTTTCCCTCTTGGTCTAAAGCACCGTAATAACTTGCGGAATTGGGGTATGAACCAACGTCTACAAAGCTGCTGTGCGCGGTTTCATTGTAGTTCTTAGAGGCAAAATTCGCTGTATTGCCATCCGATGTCGGCGCCGAAGCTGTTGAAGGAGTATCGCTTTGTGTCGCAAAGCCGTAGTATCCCCCTTCGCCCCCGTTTAATTCCGGAGAATAATATCCGGCTTTTATCCATTCGTCGACACTGCAAAGCATATATCCGCCCGCGCTTCTATCGGCGTTTTTAAATACGTCCGCGGTAAACCCGTAAGTCTTAAAATCGTAAACGCCCGAAAGGCAGTCGGAGCCGGCTTTAGCTCCATTGGAAAGCCAATTGGCGTAGAGAGCTCCTGCGATTGCGCTCACATAGGTAATGGGAGTTTCTCCCTGGTTGTTTACAGCTTCAAATTTTCCCGAACTTTCGCTGTAAGATATAACATTTGGAAAGTGCGTAAAGCCGGAATAAATGGCAACTTCTCCCAGTGTTGAATTGAGAAGAATTTTTGAATTTTCCGAATCGGCGTATGCATCCGCGCCAAATGAATTTATAAAATTCAAATACTGGTTCACAGTTACCTCGGTTTTACTTATGCTATATTCGTACGCAACACTGCCGTATCCATTATATAGAGACGTTTCCGACGAATACGCAGCGTTTCCCGCGTCGCCCACGCTGGCCATTTCCATGCCGTTGGCGCCCGACCAATAACTGGGAGCGGCGGATAAAAAAACCGACAAAAAAGAAACAGGATGCTGTAAATAAAACTTTCATTATATGCTCCTTAAAAAAACTCATTTCATAACAATTATGATATTAATACATAACTATTACGTCAACATTATTTCTTTAAGGAATAATTGTTTTATTGGACAAATTTCCGCCCCCAACTTTCAGCGGCCGTAACGCGCTATTTTAATGTTCCATATTCCCGCACCTTAGCAATTTCCCTTAACGGTCTTTTAAATGACAAACATCCAGGCGATTTAAACATAGGAACTTCAATATCGCATTCGGGCAAATCCATTTTCCTTATTTCAAGAAAAATGGCAGAAACAAAACGGTAGACTGCCCGCGGCGCACAGACCTTTATTTCGCCCGCGCCATAAAAAATGTTTTCAAGAAAAAATTCCCCAATAATTCAAACGCGCTTCAAAATAAAGGCAAGTTATATAGAATTGCCTCCGTCAAACCCGCTAAAACATGCCGGCGGCGCACACCTCCTCCATCATACCTCCAAGGCGGCTGAAAAGCAGGAAAATAAAACGGCGTTTTTTTTAATTTTAGGCGCAAAAGCGGACAAAAAAGCCCATTCGCCAAGCAATTCCGATTTGCTCACCTCGCTTGAAGGAAAAAAACGAAGGCGCAGACACTTTTCGCCCGCGCCAACATAAAAGAAATATCAAGATGCAGCCTTTGGACGAAAAACATGCGTTATCCGCACGTTTCACCGGTGTAGTCGGAATCGGCAACCTCCACGCTGCGCCGTACCAGAGCCGAAACATCGGGAGCGCGCGACATAAAGTTTTCAAAAGCCTTTTCAGGAGGTATTTCCTTGCCTACGCGCAAAACTTTCTCCGCAAATTCGCGTCCTGTTGCTGAATTGAATATACCTTCTTTTTCAAACCGCGTGAAAGCGTCTGCATCCAAAACCTCCGCCCATTTATACGAATAATACCCTGCGGCGTATCCCACGCTGTCGCCGAATAAATGCGTAAATCGCGGAAGAATCACGGGAGGCACTATTGAATATTTGTGCAAATATCCTTCTAGTGTATCCAATGCCATGGCGTTTATATCTTTGGCCTCGGAGAATTTTTTTGCCGCCATATGGATTTCCAAATCGATTTTCGCAAACGACAACTGGCGCATTGCCGCGTTCGCCCCCATAAATTTGAGAGATTTCCTGAACTTTTCATACAAAGCGCCAGGAATTTTATCTCCTGTTTTCCAATGGCGGGCAAAAAAATCCAAAGCGGTTCTGTCTCTGCACCAATTCTCCATAATTTGAGAAGGCAACTCCACAAAATCCCACGCTACGTTGCGCAGGCCTATTTCTGGAGAATCCATCGTGAAAAAGTGGATTAAATGGCCGAACTCGTGAAAGAGGGTAAGGACGTCGTCGTACGAAAGCAAAGCCGGCTTTCCGTCGAGAGGTTCCGAAAGATTTCCCGCTATAACCCCCAAAGCCGGAACGTTCCCGTCGCGCGGAGAAAGCAAATTCATCCACGCTCCAGCGCGCTTGGATTTGCGCGGAACGAAGTCGGTATAAAAATATCCCATTAAATTTCCGTTTTCCGAGCGCATTTCAAACATTTCCACAGAACTGTCCCAAGCCTCGCATCCAAGCCCGGATTTGGAGACCTCTATCCCGAACAGCCTATGGCATATTTCAAACAATACGTTCAATACTGAATCCATAGGGAAATAATCGCGCAAAGATTCGGGATCGAAATCGTACTTCTTGCGGCGGAGTTTTTCGGATATGTAAGCCGCGCGCCACGGAGGAATCAATCCGCCCGCGTCGGCGAGATTTTCCGTTTTTGCAAAATCCAAAAGTTCCTGCCATTCGGCTTCAAACGGCCGTTTGAATTTGCGGTGAAGATCCTCCACAAAATTCAGCGCCGCCGCACCGTCGCGCGCCATTCTGCGGCAAAGGACAAGATCGGCAAAATTTGCGCGCGAAAGAATTTCAGATTTTTCCTGCCGCAACAAAAGCATTTCGCGTATCAAATTCCAATTTGAAAATTCTCCGTCCGAAGCCAGCCGCGCAGACGCCCTCCATAGGCGTTCGCGCAGGGCGTCATTGTCGGCATAGGTCATAAACGGAACAAACGACGGCTGATCCAGAGTAAAAACCCATCCGTCCAAATTTCTTTCGGCGGCTTTTTTTGCGGCGGTTTTCACCGCGTTTTCGGGAAGCCCGGACAAATCC
>CALXLN010000036.1 GCA_944389215.1 uncultured Opitutales bacterium | reverse complement strand
GAATATCACATGAGGCATTGTAGGATATTTCTTATCCTCTTTGCCTCTCTCTTTTTCTAATCTTTTTGCTTCTTCTCTTAGCCCGTATTTTTTCATCATCCCACTGAGTTTGACGTAGAGCAGTTTTTTTTGCGGTCAAAATAAAGGTTCTACGGATGTTTGTTTTTGCAATCGCGCTGCGCATGAAAATACCGTTTTTTTAATTTGGAAATCATATTCCGTAAAAGCCCAAGTAAAATGCGGGTCTTTTATTTGCTTGCAGCACAGCTCCTAAAAACAGCATTTTCCGCGTTTTTTTGCAATGGAGACGTATGGAGCAATTCCCAACGCCGTTTCAACAAATTCGCCCATTGTACGCCCCAAAATCGATAATCTTTTCCGAAATTTCCCCGGCGCAAAATAGTTTGATTTTGCCGCGGCTTTCCGCGCGCTAATCCCCGCGCGCCGCCAAGATTGCGCGCCGTCCACATAAAATCTCCCGTCCCCAAGGCAAAAACAGACGGAAATACCGCAAAATTTTTAAATTTTAAACGGAACAACGCCCGGAAAAGTTTGACAAAAAATATATAGAATACAGAAATTTTTCGGCTTAAATTTATTATAAACCACAACAAAAAGAAATCTCATGAAAAGAATAATGCTCATTGCGGCAATGATGTTTGCGTTGTCGATTGCCAATGCTGAAGACAAAATCGTTACATTCTCTCAAATTCCGCAATCTGCCCAGGAATTTACAAACGCAAATTTTAAGGGCAAAAAAATCGCCTCCGCGCAAATGGAGACCAGCCTGTTCGGCGCAATAACCGACGGCTACAAGGTCGTATTCACCGACGGAACCCAAATCGAATTCGACAGCGACGGAAATTGGGAGGAAATTTCCGCCAAGACCTCGTCCGTTCCGGCCGATTTAGTCCCCGAAAAAATAACGAAATACATAAAAGACAACTTCGGAGGCGCTAATGTCGTCGAATTAAAGAAGGACAAAAAAGGCTATAAAGTCGAATTGTCTACTAAACAGGAACTTGAATTCAACCACAATTACATATTTATAGGCTTGGATTAAAAACGCCTATTAGCCCATTCAAGCCAGCTAAAATTCCAAACAAAATAATCCTGTCTCTCCTTTTTCCTCGCGAAAATAGAGAGACGGTTTGTTTATTTGCATGCTGACGCGCAGGTTTGCACCAGAAAATTTGCGAAATAGGGCTAAAAACTACCATTGTGCAGAAAACCACTTTGAAACGGATGAAATTTTAGCGTAGAAAACTTGAGCTTAACCCGTCCGCGCCGCACAAATAAAATTAAAAAAATATTTTTTTGGAACTAGGTAAAGTTTTATGCACCTGTTTGCGGCAAAAATACTTGACTATTTTTGGGATTTTTTTGTTTTTTATCTCAATTATGAAAAGAGAATATTTAGTCCCTGAGAAAGAATACAAATGGGTCGCGGGCGATTGCCCTAAAACCGATGAAGAAATTCAGGATTTTTTTAATTCCGCGGAAATCAACGAGCTAAAGGAACTCATCTGCGATTTGGGCAGGCGTTCCTACGGAAAAAATTTCAATGACGGAAACGGCGGGAATTTTTCTGTAAGAGTCGGCGACGACATCGTTCTCTGTACGCCAACAATGATATCGAAGGGCTCTATGAAGCCTTCGGACATGTGTTTTGTAAATATGAAGGGCGAACAAATTGCCGGCAACAGAAAGCGCACGAGCGAAGTTTTGGCGCATCTTGCCATAATGGTGCGCCAGCCGCTGGCAAAAGCCTGCTGCCACGCGCACCCGCCGCATGCGACGGCATTTGCGCTAGCCGGCAAAAAGCCGCCGCGCAATGTAAATCCTGAAACTGAGATATTTATAGGAGATGTCGGTCTCGCCGAATACGATACCCCCGGCACCCAGAGCATGGCAGATATAATCGGCGAATGCGGAGTAAAGCACGACTGCGTATTCATGTTAAACCACGGAGTAATGACTTGGGCCGCCGACATTGAAACGGCTTTCTGGAAAATGGAAAATGTTGAGGCGCACTGCTATACTTCTATGTTGGCTATGCAAATCGGCGGGGTAAAACAATTCTCCGAAGAAAAGGCGCGCGAACTTCTCCCGATAAGGGCGGCTTTGGGGTTTGTAAAGCAAGACTAGCCGCCAAAAGGAACAATTCCGCATACAAATTTACAACCCGCCTGAAAGCAAAGAAGGCGGGTTTTTTGCGCGGAGAAGTTTAATCTGTTTCTTGTTTTTGCGCTTACAAATTAAACGGCAATAATTTTAAGCAAGAAAAGCGCGAAAATACCGTAAAACGCGCAATTTCGCGCAGCTTTCAATTAGCAACTTCCAATGCGCGGCCTCCAATCAGCGGTTCCAATGCGCGGACAGCACCCATAGTCGATTTGCACGCGCAGGCAGCTGCAAAAACCAAACCGGACAGAAAAATCCAATTCATGCTGCTGCAAAAAAACAAATCAGGCGGCAAAATCCCGCGCAGGCAGCTGCAAAATAAAAAGCCCCATATTTTAACTTTGGAAAACAAAAAATCTGAAATTCGCCAAAAAAAGCCCCTTCCATTTGAGAAAAGAGGAAGGGGCTTTTTAACAGTAAAAAGTTTTAGGCTAAACCTACGCTCTCTGGCCCAAGCCGATTATGAACGCAGAGCAAACAAGAATTAATATACCAACCCACAAAACGCATTTTGTAAGTGTTCCGCTGCCTTTCCATTCGCGCAGCCCCAACGCCCAAATTGCGGCAAATACTATGATGAACGACATGTGCAAAGACCAGCTTGAAAAGTCGTACTCCTTGCCCAACTGGGTTGTTCCCATTCCATAGAAGAAGAATTGCCCATACCAGCAGACTCCGGCAACCGCGCACAGAATAAAGTTGAATATTCCCATTTTTTTGCCGGCTTTATAAATGTCGCCCAAACTTTTATTTTGCAGAATCATATATCCGCATATTAGGAAATTGCTTATAAAACCGCCCCAAAGAGTAACAACCAAAGTGGCGTTGTTTTTAAAGAAGTCGGCGGATTCCGGAGCAAGCGCGCCCGTATCGACCGCGATTTTGCGAGCAGTCTCGGCGATGGGCTCGCCCATGCTCAGCGAGAACGCAAACCCGGCGCTCAATATGCCGGACACCACAGCCACGCATATTCCTTTGGGGAGGTTGAACTCGGGCAGAGCCTCGTTATTGGAGCTGTCGCGCTCCTTCAACACTCCCGCAATGCCGTTGACCACTATTCCCAAAACGCCGACCACAACGCCCATCATAACGATTTGCCCGCCCGGCGTAGTCAAGACGTCCAAGAACTTACCTCCAACTATCGGCGGAATGAGCGTTCCAAAAACAGCGCATGTTCCGAGCGCGACCGCAACGCCAAGCCCCAAGCCGAGGTAGCGCATTGAAAGCCCGTACGTAACGTTGCCGAATCCCCACATGCCTCCGAAAAGCGCTGTCAAAAGCAGGACAGACACGTCGGTTTGCGCTATCGCCGAAAACCATGTCGGCATAGTAATCGCGGCTGCGACCATGGGCGTAATGAGCCACGCCACGAGTCCCATTGCAAGCCACGCAACTTCCCAGCTCCATTTTTTTACGAATTTTATCGGAACGTAAAACGACGCCGACGCAAAGCCGCCTATCGCGTGTAAAAATACTCCCAAAAGCGGATTCATATTTCCAAAAGCCCTTTCTCCGACACTAGATTAACGTTTAGCCAAGACATTGGCTTCGTATTTCTTTATGGATTCAAGCATTTTTATGCCAGACGCCACGTTGGAGCGCCTGCAATATTCATCCCACACTTCCGAAGACGGCAAGTTTCGCGCTTCCTCCACAAGCGCCAGGCGCCTTCCGTAGTCTCCGCAATTTTCAGCCTCTCTCATCATTGCCAGAGGCTCGAGAAGCGCGCACAGCAAACATTTGCGCGCCGCGCGCATACCGATTGCCCATGCAAAGATGCGGTTTATGCTAGCATCGAAGAAATCCATACCTATGTGGACTTTGCCAAGCGCGCCGCAGCGGACAACCTCTTGCATGGCAGACATTGTGGCATCGTCCGAAACCACCACGTGGTCGCTGTCCCAACGGACTCCGCGCGACACATGCAAAAGCAGTTCGGGGACGAACATCAGCATCGAGGATATTTTGTCCGCAATAGTTTCAGTCGGATGGAAGTGTCCCGAATCCAAAGTCAAAAGCTTTTGGTTTTTTACGGCGTATCCCATAAAGAATTCATGGGAGCCTACAACATAGCTTTCGCTGCCTATTCCGAAAAGTTTGCATTCAACGGAATCCTTATTGTATTTAGGAGAAATCTTAGGCGCGAATATTTTGTCCAAGGAGTCCGCCATTCTCTTGCGAGGAGCAGCGCGGTCGGCGGGGAAATCCTTCATTCCGTCGGGCATCCAAAAGTTGGTTATGACAGTCTCTCCGAGGGCTTTTCCAATCTTTTCGGCTATCTTGCGACAGGCGATTCCGTGCTCTATCCAGAACTGGCGCACGCCCTTGTCTGCGTTTGAAAGCGTAAACCCATCGTTTGCCAAAGGATGCGAAAAGAAAGTCGGGTTAAAATCTATCGCCATATTCTGGCTTTTGCACCAGTCGACCCATCCTTTAAAATGTTCGAAAGCAATTTCGTTGCGGTCGACTTTTTTGCCGCCGAACTCGCCGTAAATGGCGTGCAAATTAAGGCGCGTCTTGCCGGGGATGTATTTGCGAGCTTCAGCGATATCGGCTCTAAGTTCGTCGGGGTTGCGGGCTTTTCCAGGAAAGTTTCCCGTAGCCTGAATGCCGCCGCCGCTCAGAGACGAGTCCGGAGCTTCAAAACCGCCTACATCGTCTCCCTGCCAGCAGTGCATAGATAATGGTATTGCGTCCAGAGTTTCCAGGGCTTTCTCAGTGTTGACGCCGAAAGCGGCGTATTTTTCTTTTGCTGTATTATATGCTTTGGCCATATTATTTTATTTTTTCTAAATTTTACGACTATTATTGAAGGTACAATTAATTTGCCTGCCAACGAACAAATAAAATTCCAACAAAACAAACAAAAATCTGCAAGGAAAAATTGTAAAAAAAAGAAATTGCCTTTTCGTGAAATTTTTGAAATGATAAAAACAATGCGGTTATACGGTTGGAGGGCGGTTGGCTTAATAAGCTGACGCGGCAAGGTTGTTTTTTACGACAAAATCGCCCGCCGCGCGTTATCCGTAAGAAGGAGATAATCATATGGCAAAAGCATCAAAATTTCTGGTAGTTCCCGACAAATTCAGAGGTTCTCTTTCTGCGAGCCAGGCGTCGCATGCGATAAAGATGGGGATTCTTGCTGCAAACAAGGATGCGCAAGTCGTTGAATTCTCAATGACCGACGGGGGAGATGCGTTTGTGGACACCGTCGCAAAGGCAAAAAAGGGCGCGAAAGTAATACGCCTAAAAACCATAGACCCGACAGGTCAAACGCTCACCGCAAAATGCGCGCTGCTTGACGAAGACACGGCTTTGGTAGGTCTGACCGAAGCCTCCGGAATAAATTTGGTATCCGAACCCGAACGCAATCCGTCGAAACTCACTAATATAGGGACGGGACAGATACTCGCTAAACTTGTTGAGCGCGGATATAAAACGATTATAGTAGGAGTGGGCGGCAGCGCCACAAACGACGGCGGAATAGGACTTCTGATTCCGCTTGGATTCAAATTTTTGGACAAGGACGGCAAAGATATCGAACCCAACGGTGCGGGCATAGCAAAACTTGCGACGATAGTACCGCCCCAAACTAAGATTTCCACAAAGTTTATAGTTGCCACAGATATCGCGACCCCGCTTCTGGGAGCCAACGGTGCCGCCCTTCAGTTCTCCGAGCAAAAGGGAGCGACCAAGGAGGAGGCCGAACAGCTTGAAGCCAATATGAAACACCTCGTTGAAGTGGCGAAAAAATGCTTCGGCAAGAGCATGCACGACGCCCCCGGAGCCGGTTCCGCCGGAGGTTGCGGCTACGGATTGATGACGTTTCTAGACGCTAAGCGCGTAAGCGGATTTGAGCTGTTTGCAAAATACGCCGATTTAGAGGCGCAAATAAAATCGTGCCATGTTTTAATAACCGGCGAAGGCAAATTCGACAAAACCGACGCCCAAGGCAAAGGTCCGTACGCCCTTGCGAAACTCGCGGCAAAATATAAAAAGCCGGTATGGATTTTCTGCGGCTCGGCAGATGTAACCGATAAGGATTTGGCCGACATGAAACTTTCCGACGTAAAGATAGGCCAAATACTGCCGATGGCGCCGAATATGGTTGAAGCCCAAAATCGCGCCCCGAAATTCCTTTCGCACTTGGCTCGGGATTTTGTATTGGCTCTAAAATAGGATAAATTAAAAGCATATGAAGCGCATACTAGCCATACTATTTGCAACCGCTGCACTCTCCGCATTCGCGTCCGCCGAAACCGCGTTGATGGAAAAAGCGGAGGATTACGTAAAGATACCCGAATTAAAAGCCTACCTCGCGGATGTCGATGTCGCCGCAGAATGTTTCAAGCTGCACAGGCTCGATACAAAAAACGCAGAAGTTTACGCGCTTGACGGCAAGACAATGATTGTAGCGTATATCGTCGGCGACGGCAAAGCAGTTGCCGGCGGCAAGAGCGGCGTGCGTTTTAACTTTGCAAAGCTTTACAAAGACACCGCCAAACGCTTGGAGTTTTCATGCCCGGCGACAGGAGAGTTCAGGTATGTCGTATTGCACGGCGGAATCGTGCCCGTGTTTGAGAAGTCTTGCATAATGAAACTCGTCAAGTAAATGCACTTGCTTGCTTTTTATTTTTTAGGCCGCCGACAAGGCGGTCTTTTTTTTTGAGAAAAGCGCAAAAAAACATTCAAAAGTTTCCAAAGTTGGTTTGAAGGAAACTCCGAATTTCGATAAACTTGGGCTCCTATGCAAAAGCAAAAGAGAAACGAACCAACCTTAACTTGCGCGCGGAGGGGCGAAAATGGACGCTAATACCGTTTTTGATGCCACGAGCGCCATAGGAAGCGCCGGAGCCGGATTTTTTGCCGCTACAATATCCCAAATTATAAAGGCAAAAATGGAGCACGACGAAAAAATGCTCACCCTGCTGGGACAGCGCGTCGAAATAGCCGATTCATCCGCCGACAAGGCAGCCGCCCGAACGGGGGACGCCGGCAAAATAATCAGGCGCATGATTTATTTTGGATGCGCCTTCACGATAATAGTGGCTCCGTTTATTTTTGCGTTTTTCAGCACCATACCCGTACAGGTTGAAGAACGCAGAATAATAGGAGGCTGGCTATTCGGGCTGATTCCGGAATGGTCGTCCACGTCTTTCCATGCAGTCCAGGGTTTTTACTTGCCCGACTCGATTCAAAAGGCGTTCATATCGTATTTGATACCGTTTTATTTGGGGCGCGGCGCTGCGTCGGTCAGATAGCGCCCATATAGCCGCGCGCAACAACAAAGCTCCGCGCTTGCAACAGGCAAAAAAAGCGCGGGGCTTTTTTCTTTTGCAAAACGGATTTCGAAATCTGCTGAAAATCCCCACGAGAGAGCGCCAATAAAAAAGCCCGCATTATTTCCCCGCCTGTCGGAACAAATAGGGGAAAGCTTCCGCAACCTGTTTTTAGGAGATGCAGGCAAACATTTTTAAAGCCGCCCAATGCAAAAAACTGTTTGGAACAAAAAACAATACAACCCATGCGCCATACCTTAAAATCTCCGCCTTAGACAAATATTCCCGCTGCGCAATATTCAAATTAACTTCAAAACCATTTTTTGTGTTATTATGCTTTTCCCGCGCTTACACCCGCCTTTTGCGCAAGGACATTCCCCTCCCCTTGCGCAAAAACTTTTTTTATAGTCCCCTTCCAAAGGAGTTTTTAAACGGCAATTTTTGAAAAGCCTTTCAAAACGAACACAAGTATTTTTGGGAAAGGCTTGCCCTTTTAAACGGCAATCTTAAAAAGCCCTTCAAAGCCGCAAACAATTCCCCGCAGCGCATCCCGCGCAAAGCGGATATTCCTACAGCGCGCGCAAAGCGGATTTTATCCCTCAAAATATACTGGCGTTTTTTATTTTTTCGCAAGACCTGCAAAACGGCGGACATAGCCGTATGAACGGAGACTTTCTTCCGCCAGAAATAGGCGCGATAAAAGCTCATATCTTTACAAACCTTGAAGTCGGCGTGTCTGCCTTGGCAAGCTCCGCTGGGGTGCCCTCGAATATTATTTTTCCGCCGCCAGCCCCTCCTACGGGACCTAACTCAACAAGCCAATCGGCAAACTTTATAAAATCAGGATGGTGTTCTATTACTATCACGGTATTGCCCGCGTCGCGCAGTTTAAACAAAAGCTTTAGAAGCTTGTCGACGTCGTCCCAATGAAGCCCCGTTGTGGGTTCGTCCAAAATGTACAGAGCGCTTCCCCGAGTGCGGCGGGATAATTCCAAAGACAATTTTATGCGCTGCGCCTCGCCGCCAGAAAGCGTGTTGGCGGGCTGCCCCAAACGTATGTATCCCAGTCCGACATCCTCCAATGTCTTTAGCTTGGCAACGATTCTAGGGTGCGCCGAAAATACGTCCAAAGCCTCGGTAACAGTAAGGTTAAGCGCGTCGGCAATATTTAAGTCCTTGTATCTGACCTCCAGAGTTTCGCGGTTGTACCGTTTGCCTTTGCAGCTGGGACATGTGATGTAAACCTCGCCCAGAAACTGCATATCCAGCATAATCGAACCGTCTCCGGCGCAATGTTCGCAGCGTCCGCCCTTGACGTTGAAGCTGAAGCGGCCCGCCCCGTATCCGCGGGTTTTAGCCAATGGACACTGCGCGTAAAGGTCGCGCAAGAGGTCGAAAAGCTTTGTATAGGTGGCGGGATTTGAGCGCGGACTCTTGCCTATCGGCGACTGGTCCACGCGCACGCAAGTCGTAAAGTTGCCCAAGCCCAAAATTCCGCCGTGCGCGCCGTCGAGCTCCTTGGCGCCGTTTAGTTTGCGCGCGGCATGGCGCGCTAGAATATCGTTTACCAGAGTGCTCTTGCCGGAACCGGACACGCCGCAGACAACCGTAAACAAGCCTATCGGAAACTTTGCGTCGATATTCTTCAAATTGTTTTCGCGCGCGCCTTTTACTGTGAGAAATTCGCCCGTCGGAAACAATTCCACACCCGGGCGGGATATCTTGGCCTTATGCGAAAGATACATTCCTGTGCGGGAATCCGGAGACTTCATACAGTCTTCTATGCTTCCGTTAAAAACAAGCCTTCCGCCCCTTTCTCCAGCCTCGGGGCCGAGCTCGACAACCCAATCGCACGCTCTGAGAGCCGCCTCGTCGTGCTCTACAAGCAAAACAGTGTTGCCCTTTGATTTTAGGCAGTTGAGGGCGTCTATAAGCATTTTGTCGTCCGACGGATGGAGGCCGATTGTAGGTTCGTCCAAAACGTATGTAACGCCGGTCAAATCCATGCCAAGCTGAGTCGCAAGGCGCGCGCGCTGCGCTTCGCCGCCCGAAAGCGTTGAAGCTTCGCGGTCCAGGCTAATGTACGAAAGGCCTACCCGCTCCAAAAATCCCAAGCGGTCGCGCAATCCCGCCAGTGCGTCCCTTACGGGCTCGTATTTTTTTATTTCAAAAAGTTTGTTTACAAAAGCATGGGCGCTGTCGACGCTCATTGCGCAGAACTTGTCGTAGGATACGCCTTCTACCAGCACATTCCTCGTGCGCGCCGAGAAGCGCGAACCGCCGCAAGCCGGGCAAACTTTTGAAATTTGAAAAACCGACAGCCTGGCGCGCAAACCGTCGCTTGGAGTTTCGCGGCAAGTCCTGTCGACATCGGCTAAAACTCCGCCGAAAATGCATGGCTCGGGCTTGCGGTTTCCGCGGCGGAGCTTGAATAAAAATTCGCGCGAGGTATCGCCGTAAAGAATTGTGTCGCGCACTTTTTTCGGCAAATCTTTCCACGGGACGTTCGGGTCGAAAGGAAGCTGTTGGGAAAGCTGCCGCAAAATGGCGTTGCGCTTTATTATCATATTTTTTGCGCCTATCCTCCAAGCCTTAATTGCGCCGCCGCGCACGCTCTTGTTTGGATCTGGGACCGCAAGAGACTCGCTTGTGCACATAATTCTGCCGATTCCCCCGCACTCTGGACAAGCGCCGTCGGGGTGGTTGAAAGAAAAATTTCTAACGCTCAACGGCTCGTAAACAGTTCCGCAAACCTGGCACGCGAAAGCAGTTGAAAGAACCAGCTCGGAATATTCGCCGCCGTTTGAATAGAGCGCAACTGCTTTATCCCCGCCCTCGCGCAGCGCAAGCTCAAGAGAATCCGCCACTCTCCCGCGCGACGCCGAAGAAACAACAAATCTGTCAACAACCAAATCAACCCCCACGTTTTGCGACGCAGAAATTCCCGCAAAGGCCTCCCTTTCAGCCGCGGAATCGTCCAATTCAACGATTTTTCCGCCTATTCGCGCGCGTTGCCATGCGCTCTGCCTGATGGATTTAACAGCCTCCTTAGCGCCGGCAATCCTGCCGAAGTAGCGGGGAGAAAGCAGATAGACCCGGCTTTCCGCAGGCAATGCCATTACCGCATCCACGCATTCATCCAGGCTTCTGCGCTCTATTTTTCCGCCGTCTTTAGGACAAAATTGGTCGCCCGACAAGCTCCAAACTAGGCGCGCGTAGTCGGCTATTTCAGTCAGAGTGGCAAGAGTGCTTCTTGGGTTCGACCCAAGCGATTTGACCTGCTCTATTGCAATCACCGGCGAAAGCCCCGTTATTGATTCAACCGCCGGCTTGTCAATCTGGCTCATCAGCCTGCGCGCGTCGGCCGATAGGCTTTCCATATATTTGCGGTATCCTTCCGCGTAAATTGTATCGAACGCAAGCGACGATTTTCCGGAGCCGCTCCTGCCAGTAAATGCGACCATCAATCCGCGCGGAATTTCAAGGCTTACGTTTTTCAAGTTGTGCTGGTTCGCCCCTGTAATGCGTATAAAATCGAACGCTCTGCGCCCGGCGTTTGATTTGCCAGCCGCGACATCGCCCCTGCCAGACGAGCAATCGACCCCATCCGAATCGCCACCCGCATTGGAAACTGTCCCGGAGCGGCCTTTCTCCGGTTTCCCCGATTGGGCAGGCGGATTTCCGCACAGCCCTGCATCGCTCGGCTCATTCCTAAACTGCCCTGCATCGCTCGGCTCATTTTCGCCGCCGCTTTCTGAAAACTTTTTTACGCGCGCGGAGAAATTTTCCGATACGGAAAGTTTTTCCGCCGAAATGCTCAAACCATCCGTTTCAGGAATCAAATCTCCCGCCCCGACCGAAAGATGCTGGAATTTTTTATCTGCCGCAGGCGCATTGTTGGAGGCAGATTTTTTATCGGCGGCAGATGCGCGCCTGGATTTGGCGCTTTTGTTTGACGCCGCGCTTGGCTGTCCATTGGCGTTGCGCTCAGAATCGGGCGCCTTGGAAGAGCGGCGGGCTGCTCCGGAGCGCGAGCGCGCCGGTTTTTGTTTGTCAGACTCGTTTAAATTTGTTTGCATTGCGAAAGCTTATGTGGATTATCTTTGACAAATGTTGAACGGTTTCCAGAAAAAAGTTTCCGGAGCGGCGATTGCCTGCCTTTCGATTTGCGTCATAGCGGCGTTTGTCGTTTTGATTTTTATGCTGCTTGGAAAATTTCTAAGCGTATTCGGGCCGGTAGTGCTTCCGGTGATTGTGGCGCTGATAGCATCGTTTATAGTCAGCCCGATTGTAAATTTTATATCGGTAAAACTAAGGGTAGGCAGAACTTGGGCGTGCATTCTGGCGTTTGCAATAATACTTGCGGCATTGTCGGCGGCAATCGCCTTTGCGCTTCCCGCATTAGCTGGAGAAATTGCGCAAATGTTCGCAGCCATACCGGAAGCTTTCCACAATGTAGCCCTGCACTTGACGGAGAAATTTCCCAATGCAAAAGACTTGATAATCGAAAAACTCACGGAGTTGAAAAACTTTGTTTTGGCGGAAATATCCGTGGAATCGGTCTTTTCCACTCTCCGCAAATTATCGCTTACAGCCAGCGCCGCAACCGGCGGAATAATGGCGTTTTGCACCTATGTTACGGCAATCGCAGTAACCCCGATATACCTGTACTACATGCTCACTGAAAACGCCGATTTCTTTGGGAAAGTCGAACGCAACCTAAACTTTCTAAACAAATCTCTGCTGGACGATATTCTCTTTATGCTCCACAGATTTACTGAAATAATGGCGACATTTTTCAGGGGACAGCTAACAATAGCCCTAATAATGGGCGCCCTATTCGGAACGGGACTTTTCTTGGCTGGAGTTAAATTCGGGTTCCTGCTCGGATTTGCCGCCGGAATGCTAAATATCATTCCATATTTCGGAACCATGGTTGGACTTTCCACTATACTTCCCGTGGCCGCGTTCCAAGATGGCGGAGGAATCTGGCTGGTGGCGGTAAGCCTTGCGATATTCGCCGCGGTGCAAATGATAGAAGGCTATGTGCTAACTCCAAAAATTATGGGCGACCGAACCGGACTGCATCCGACAGTTATCATATTTTCGGTATTTTTCTGGGGAATAGCGCTAGGCGGAATACAGGGAATGATTCTTGCAATCCCGCTTACGGCATTTATAGTCGCACTCTGGCAAAGAATACTGCAGCGCCTGAGAGGAAGGAAGGTCGAAAATTCGTAGTTAAATGAGCAAAGCTTTCGACAACCTAAAAAATGCGCTCAAAAAAATACCGGGCATGGGGACCAAAAGCGCCGAGAGAATGGCGTCATTTTTGGCTCTTGAAAACCGTTCGCACGCGCGCGATGTCGCCGACGCGATAATATCTGCCCTTGAGCGCGTAACCCCCTGCCCAAAATGTTTCGGGCTTTCAGAGGACGGAAAACTTTGCAACATCTGCTCCGACGCCTCGCGTTCCGAAAAATCAATATGCGTCGTCGAGAAATCGTCCGACATAGACGCCATTGAAAAATCCGGCGCGTGGACAGGCAAATACCATGTTCTCGGCGGCAAACTTTCTCCATTGAGAAAAATAGGCCCGGACAAACTGAATCTAGAACAGCTTTCAGAAAGAATCGAAAGCGGCTGCGTAGAGGAAATAATACTGGCGCTTTCAAACGATATTGAAGGCGAAGCCACCTGCCACTATATCCAGGAGCGGCTGGTCGGGACGCGCGCAGTAAAGCTTACTAGAATAGGGTTCGGGCTTCCAAGCGGCAGCCAACTCGGATTTGCCGACGCAGGCACCATAAAGAACGCAATAGACTCAAGAAAAACCTTTTAACCGCATTTTCCTTTCGCAAAATTGCAGCAAGAACAATTATCCCTCATCCGCCAAGCACCAATCCATACAAAAAAGCAAACGACAAAGCAATGCCAAAGCACTTAAAATTTTTCATAATCTCCGCGGTTCTTTCTATCCTATTTTCAATATCCGCATACGCCCAAATAGAACTCTACGAGGTTGGGCAAAATCCGCCTGCAAAACCGGACGTCGCCAAAGATGGATGTGGGAAGGAAGACATAGGATATGCCGACGCGCTTGTGCTTGGAGTGGTAGAGGGGGTCACCGAATACCTTCCCGTGTCCTCCACTGGACACCTTATTTTGGCAAACGCTCTCTTGGGTCTAGACACAGACACCCCTCTTTGCGATTCATCCGGCGCTGAAATTTACGACAGCGACGGTTCCC
>CALXLN010000035.1 GCA_944389215.1 uncultured Opitutales bacterium | reverse complement strand
ATTAAAAATTTTTTTTTTTTTTTAAGATTTTTTTAAACTTGAAAAATATAAATTCGCCTAAGTCGATGTTTGAAGGCTGTTTTGGCTTTGTTTGAGTGGAGGTTTATTGCCGGTAAAAAATGCGCTAGGTTTGTGCGCGCGCGGGTATGCCTGTTTCTGCGAGGCAAGTAAATTCTTGCGCCTGGTGTATGGCTTCTGTTTTTAATCCAATGTGCGCGCGGTTAATTTTACTGCTTTTTATGCGGCAAAATGCGGTCCTGCCGGAACGCCGCGCGGGAAATTTTCTAGCGTGCGCGCGATAATCCACACTTGGATTATTTTACTGTTGATGCAACCGCCACCGGCAAGTTGGAGTTTGCGAGATTTGCGGGAAGTTCGACTTCCACGGCGCCGCCCCCGCCTTCTTGCGGGATTTCATTTAAAGGGGCTACCTGTACGATATCCATAAATTTTACAAAAAGAATGTGAAAAAGCAGATTTAAAAGTTACTCTGATTTTATTGCAACCGCCACCGGCAAGTTGGAGTTTGCGAGATTTGCGGGAAGTTCGACTTCCACGGCGCCGCCCCCGCCTTTGACGAATTTCCATTCTAGCGTATTCCCCGCGGCGACATCCGTTACTTTTGCGCCGTCCGGAACGGAAATCTCAAGGATTGTTTTGCGCGAAGGATTCGATATTATCGCGTAAGAAGTTGCGCCATCTTTTGAGCGCGTGTAGGATATTCCATTTTTTGTGAACGGGCGCAGCGGGCGCGTGGCGTAAACAGCTTTTCCATTGGCTTTCAACCAAGAGCCGATTTCCTTCAGGCGCTTCATTTGAATTTCTGGAATTGCGCCCTGTCCGTCCAGGTTGATTAGAAGCAGCAGATTTCCGCCGCGCGCGACTATGTCGGCAAACATAGATACAAATTCTTTTGCCGAGATTACGTTCGATTCGTCGTCCTGCCAATTGTTCCCGTACGATTGGCTGATTCCCCGGCACGCCTCCCACGGATGGTAGTTCTCTATATCTATGCATTCGGAAGTGTCTCCGTATTCATCCGTGAAAAAGTCTCCGCGGATGGTTCTGAGCCATTGGCGGGGGCGGGCGGCGGTGAATCTTCCTTTGATTTCATCGGGTTCGCCGAGGCCGTATCTGTCGTTTACGGCGACCGGCTTTTGGCTTATGTTGTAGAAATATGCGGCTATATCGTAGCCGCCCAATGCGGAGGCTTTGTCCGCCCAGTCGGCGTCGAACCATAGGATGTCTGGGGAATATTTTTCTATAAATTCAGCCGCTTGGGGAATTATGTATTCGTTTACAAAGTCTTTAACGGCAATTTTCCCCGACGCCTTATATTCCATGTCGTCCGAATACGGAATTTCTTTGTTCCACGAGAAGTTTGCAAGAGTTCCGTCTTCTTTTAACAGAGGATATTCCCACTCGCTTAGGCTGAAATAAAAGCCGAATTTCATTCCAAGCTTCTTGCAGGCTTCCGCCAACGGCGACATAATGTCGCGTTTTGGACCCATGTCCATAACGTCCCTATGCGTGTACGACGACGGCCAAAGGCAAAATCCGGAGTGATGCTTTGAAAACGGCACCACATATTTTGCGCCGCATTCGCTGAAGAGTTCGGCAAGTTCTTCGGAATTGAAATCGCTTGCCTTGAAAAGAGGTATAAAATGGTCGCGCTGGAAATCTTCGCCCCAATTCTTTATATGATAGTTTCTGTATCCCCAAAACGGCGATTTACTGTCAAAATTGCTGTACATTCTAAGTTCGTACCAATCGGGGTACATTGCGCCTTCTTTCTTTGGCGGGCACCAAGACGCCAACGACCACAAGCCCCAGTCTATGAAAATCCCGAATTTTGCGTCTTTAAACCATTCTGGGCATTCGTGTTCGTCCAGCGATTTTCCGTTGGGCTTCCATTTGCCCGCTTCGTTGGTTGCGCGCACCCGGGCGGTGTGCGCGCGCGCGGCTTTTATGGTTTCTTCAGAGAATTTTTCGCTCATTTGCTTGAGAGAATACTTGTATAGGCTCGGTTTAAAACCTGACGGCCTGCGGTATTTCTTCGGCGCGAGCGGGTAATCGGGCAGGGTTTCCGCTTCCTCTTTCAAGACGGCTGTTTCTCCCGGGGCGTTTGTTACGGCGTCCGTTTTTGCGGGCAGCGATAATGGAGACAGAATACAAATTAAAAAGAGGGCGGATATTTTTTTCATAAAAACTGTTGATTGTTTTTCTAATTTGCGGAAATGCAAAACGCTGTCGGCGGCAGCTATGGATGTTCCAAAAAAAATTTTTGGTGTCGAGCTTTTTATGGACGGCGCGAAAGGTAGGGCGGGCAGGTGAGAATGGGGGGGGGGATGAAAGCTGAAGTAGGGTGGGGGTGAAAAAAGACGCGGACAAGCAGGCCCGCACGAAAGGGAAAGTGATAATTGCGCCGATAGAGCGGTTGCCGACGGTGCGGAAGGTCTGGCGAAAAGCCAATCGGGCACAAGCGGTTGTAATCAATAGCCAAGGCAGTCCGGCTAGAGAATAAGCGAGTGCTCCGAAATAAATATGAACGGACCGAACGGGAGCAATATCAATATGGATGTGCAAGAAAAGAAATGGGAACGGCGTATTATTTTGCGCCTTAAATGCGATTCAGCCGTGGAAAGGGCGATGCGCGAAAAAAGATGCGCATGGATGGGCAGGTAGTAATGCGCAAAAAAGGAAATAAGACCTGTGTATCATGCATATTTCAATGCTTTAATGCATATTTGTCTGCTTATTTTGCCTCGGGCGCGGCACGCACCAACGCGCCGGGGCAAGAAATCGGCGAAAACACAAAGAAAATGGAGGCGAATCGTCCGCGTCCCTGCCATCTTCGCGTTGCAAGCCGCTTGCGCGCCTCCACCCATTTCCCGCGAACGCCAGAGAACAAAGGAACAAAACTAGCCGTCTGTACCCTCGCTCGCAACATTGCAAGCCGCTTGCGCGCCTCCGCCCATTCCCCGCGAACGCCAGAGAACAAAGGAACAAAGCGAGCCTCTCGCGCCCTTGTCCGGCGTGTTGCAAGCCGCTTGCGCTTTAGGAAATTGCCGCGTCTATTTTGCGGTAGGCGCGCCAAAGTTTTGCTTCGCCGGCTTCGGACTTGTCGCTCATTCCGTGTTCCATCCCGTACAGGCCGCGGTAGCCTTTTTCATGGATATGCTTTATGACGTTTATAAAATTTATTTCGCCAGAGAAAGGCTCGTTGCGCCCGGGGGTGTCGCCCAAGTGGAAGTAGGCTATTTCATCCCATGCGGCGTCTATGTTGCGTATGAGGCTGCCTTCAGTGTTTTGCTGGTGGAACACGTCGAAAAGAATCTTGCAATATTGGTTGTTTACGGCTTTGCAGAGCATATAGGCGTCGGACGCCTTTTGCAGCCAAAGCCCCGGATGCACCGGAAATGAAAGCGGCTCTAGCACTATTGTCTTGCCGGCGGAGCCGCATATGTCGGCCGCAACCTTCAAGTGTTCGGTAACGTTTGCCATCTGGTACGAAGTTTCAAAAGAAGGGTCGATATAGCCGGGAACAAGCGTAATCCACTTCGCGTTGACCAGCTTGGCGCATTCCACGGCGTCTTTCATTTTTTGTTTTGTAACTTCTATCGACGCCGCTTTGTCTGGCGCTTTTTTCGGGTCAAGCTTGTTTGCTGTCATTTGGAACCGCATCCCGCCGTACGAGGAAAATACTCCCATTTCCATCCCGAGCTGCTCCATTTTTTTTGCGACCGCCTTTTGCGTTTCAAGCGGGCGGGAAAGCATATTATTGTCTTCTATCGCCCTTATTCCGTGGTCGTAGTAGTATTGAATTTTATCTTCAAGCGTCTTGCATTTTTTCATCGCGTTCGAGCAGAGGCCTCCGTAATAATTGCCGGCAAACTTGCACTTAAACGGCGACGACATGCTTAAGATTTCGTCATCGCTTGCGGTGTAGGGCGATTTATTTTTTTCTTGTGCCCTTGCTGCGGCTCCGAAAATCGATGCGGCTGCTACCGCCGTTAATGATTTTTTTGCGAATTCTCTTCTTTGCATGGTTGTTTCCTCCGAATATTTTTTTGCGCGCGTGCTGCAAAATCTTCAAACCGCGCGAAATTACATTCCGCGCGCGAATCTCCATCTGCGCATTGATTTAAATCTTACTTTGGGCGCCCGTATAAAACGTTGGCGTTTTATAGGAAAAAATATGGATTGTTTGCTGTTTGCAACCATTTTTTAACGCGTTCCGCGGGCTTACCCGAAGTCGCCGCCGCCGCGTTTAAAACAAAGGGAGAAGAAACGGCTGCGTTCTTCTCCCTTTTATTGGATGTATTATTGACGGATAATTTTCGGGCGGCGCGCCTTTGCGAAATTTATGTTCGGAAAATTCCGCAAAGGGAAATTCCTACGAATTTGCTTGCTGCAAGCAGCAATCCGCATTCATTCCGAAAAGTCCGCTGCTGTTTACCGTAACGCCTTGTTCGTTTGTAGAGGAGCATCCGCATAACGCCAAGGCCGCGGCGGCCAATATTAATAAAAATAGTCTTTTCATAATGCTTGCATTTTCGGAAATTTTCGGGCAATGGGCAATATTTTTTTATGGGATTTTTCTTTTATTGGGAGAATATTTAGCTTTTAATAAAAAAGATAAGGGCTATCATTTGCGGCTTCAAACTATCTTGTTGCCGTGCAAACAGTCGCATTTTTATGAAAACGAAAAATTTTTTATCCAAACTTCATTGGCAAGTTGCGTTGTCTTTGGTTTTGGCGGTTTTAATAGCCTTGGTTCTAAAGGGAGTGGGGTTGTCCGAAAGCCCTTTAGGGAAGGGTTTTGAGGAATTTTGCACCTTTATAGGAAGCCTTTTTATGAGAATGCTTTCAATGATAGTTGTTCCGCTGGTCGCCACTAGTGTAATCTGCGGCAGTATGAGCCTGGGGCGGGGAAGGGCATTCTTGCGCATAGGATTGAAAACGATAGCGTTTTATATGGCTACCGGCTTCATTGCGATTCTGCTTGCGCTGCTGCTTGTAAATGCGATTGCGCCGGGCGACGTGCCGGCGGACGTCGCCCGCAAGATTCTGGGCGACGCCAAATTTGACACATCGACCGTAAACGCTGGAGCAGGCGATATTGCCGGCGTTTTATTGCGTTTTTTCCCTCCCAATATTGTGGAAGCGGCTTCCGACAATACCCAGTTGTTGGGCCTTATAATTTTTGCGGTCATAATAGGCGTGTTTATAAATACCCTTCCAGAGAAGCATGCGGAATTTCAGCGGAAATTTTGGACCGGATTCAATATGCTCTTCGAGAAAATAACCAACGCTATAATGCGCCTTTTGCCCATCGGCGTGTTTGGGCTGGTCGCGCCCGTATTTATGCGCGCGGGCGCCGAGGCGGTTGCGCCTGTTGTGGTTTTTTTCATTACGGTTTCGCTGGCGCTCATATTGCATACGGTAGGCTCAATGTCGCTGGTGTTGTTTTCGGTTGGAATCAATCCGATAATGCATTTAAAGGCGATGTTGCCGGCAATACTTACGGCGTTTTCTACGTCTTCTAGCGTCGCCACGCTTCCGGTTACATTGGAATGCGTGGAGAATTCTGCAAAGGTTCCGAAAAATATTTCCGGATTTACGATTCCTTTGGGGGCTACCGTCAACATGAACGGAAGCGCGCTTTACGAATGCGTAGCGGTGATTTTCATATCGCAGATTTACGCATCCGCGGGAGGAGCTGCCATGGGGCTTGGAATGCAGTTTTTGGTTGTGGTTCTAGCGCTGCTTACGTCGATAGGGGTGGCGGGAATCCCGTCGGCGAGTCTCGTGGCGATTGTTGTGATAATGGGAGTCGCCGGTATTCCCGCCGAAGCCGTCGGCATAATCTGGATGACTGACAGAATTTTGGACATGATGCGTACCAGCGTAAATATTTACGGGGATTCCTGCGCGGCGGTCTGGGTGGCAAAAACCGAAAACTGCGACGTCTATCCCCGCAACGGAAAAGTTTAAGGTCGAGAACGCTCTATAAAGCGCCGCATGGAGGCGCCGAATTTTTTTACGCGAGGTTTTATCCGCGAGAATTTCTTCTTTTTGGTATAGAAATTCGCGCCCCCTCCTGTTTTTATCCGCGCGCTTGTCCGGCTGGGGGCGGATTGATGTGAATTCGGGCGCTCAGCCCGGTTCCGCGGGAGAGGGGGGGGGGGGGAAAGGCGGAATGTGCGGTTTTTGCGGCATAGTTTCTCGTTCCGTTGCGGCTTTTTCGAGAGTTTTTTGCTTTGCGGCTTTGCGCCGCGTAAAAAGCGTTCGAGGATTGATGGCAGTTAGGCGGCGTTAAAATTTTTCGTCTAAGTATTTTTATCTGTGCAGAAAATACGCGGGAGTCGCATTGGCTCCCTGTGAAATAGTGTTTGTATTATATTGACTATTTAAAAAATTATATCAATATTTCCCAAATGTCCGCGGTGTTTGTATTTTATTTGGCGGGCTTTAAACAGTGATGGGCGGTAACAATATGGGCAAAATGGTAACAGAATTTACGCAGGATTCCCACTTGCAGGGAAACAAATATTTTAGGGTTGTGCACGGGAAATCGGACAAGGCGCATTCGGTGGGGTTGCACCGCCACGATTTTGTCGAGGTTTTTTGGGTCAGAAATGGCGGAGGCATGCTAATTTCAAGCGGAAAAGAACGCTATTTCTCAAAAAATTTCCTGTACATATCGCGCCCGAATGAAGTCCACGTCTTGGAACCCGAACGCAACTCGACGCTGAGTTTCACATATGTTGCCATTGCGCGGGATGTGTTTGAGGATTTTATGAATGTGGTTCTAGCCGGAGAGGAGGAATTGTACCGCAATAAATTTGCGGGAATATCGCTTAAACTCTCTCCGTTTGAGACGTCGTTTTTGGACAGGGCCGCGGCGGAGCTTGCTTGGCAGAATGATTCCCGCATGGCAATCATGCGTTTTCTGCTCAATTTGTATTGGCAGATAAAAAACGCCTTTGTCTCGGCGCTTCCGGGAGATATGCCCGACTGGCTTTCGGACGCGTGCCAGCGCGTGCGCAATCCGGAAAATCTGTCTTTGGGGCTCAATAAATTCCGGGAAATTTGCGGCAAGGATATGTCGTACATCAACCGCGCGATGCGGCGCTACTTAAACTGTACTCCCACCGAATTTATAAACGACGCGCGCTTGCGCTACGCAAAGTGGCTTTTGGAGACGTCCTCTTTCTCCACCGGAGAGATTTCCGAGGCTTGCGGTTTTTCGGATTTGCCGTACTTCTGCCGAAAGTTTCGCGACAAGTACGATTGCACTCCCACCCAGTACAGGCGCGATATACGCTCCGACAGCGTCGGCGGCGATATAAATACGGAGTACAAAATGAAAAATTTAAGGAAAATATCAATATAATTAAAATTTTCTTAAATTGAGCATATTGCAATACAGCGAATGTTTTGTTATGATGCGTTTCAAGAAACGCCGGGTATAGGGTTTTAACTATTTTGATATTTGGGGGAAGGGCTCCCGCGGAACTTTAAAAAACAAATAAACGAAGGGTTAAAAAAATGAAAAAATTGAGAGTATTGGTGGTAGGATGCGGCAATATGGGGGCTTCCCACGCTAGGGCGTATCACAGGCTTGACGAATACGAGCTAGTGGGAATTGTCGACGCCCGCCCTGAAGCGGTTGAGGCTTTCAACAAATCCGTAAACGGCAACTACAAATATTTTTCCGACTATTCCTCGGCTTTGGAAGAGTTGAAGCCGGACGTTGTTGCAATTTGCACATATCCGGCAACTCACGAACCTTTGGCGATTCAAGCCATGGAAGCCGGCTGCAACGTTTTTGTGGAAAAGCCTATTTCTTCAACCGTCGAAGGCGCCCAGCGCGTGGTCGATTGCGCGAAAAAATTGAATAAAAAAGTCGTGGTTGGATATATCCTGCGCCACCATCCTTCTTGGAAAAAATTTATAGAGATAGCCAGAACGCTCGGCAAGCCGCTTGTAATGCGTATGAATCTCAACCAGCAGTCAAGCGGAAAGACGTGGAGCACGCACAAGAATCTTTTGGATTCGCTTACTCCGATTGTGGATTGCGGCGTGCACTATTTGGACGTAATGTGCCAGATGACGGGGGCAAAACCTGTGCGGGTAAGCGGAATTTCCGCGAATGTTTCAGACGAGCTTCGTCCAGAACAGCGCAATTACGGGCAGCTGCAGGTTGCTTTTGAAGACGGCTCGGTTGGTTGGTACGAAGCTGGTTGGGGCCCGATGGTGTCGGTTAACGCATTCTTTGTAAAAGACGTATTCGGCCCCAAGGGAAGCGTGTCAATCCAGGCAAAGAACGCCGGAAGCGACAAAAAGTCGGACGATATCGATTCCCATACCAAGACAGAAATGCTGCGGCTGCACCATTCCGAATTGGACGGCAACAACCAATTTGCCAAGGAGGATGAATGGATTAGTACGGAAGATGAACCAACGCACGACGATCTCTGTGCGCGCGAACAGCTTTTCCTTTATAACGCCGTAATGGACGATTCAGATTTGTCGCAGCATCTTGCCGACGCAGTCAATAGCCTAAAGATTGCCCTTGCCGCCGACGAGTCTGCCCGCACGGGAAAAATGATATATCTTTAAGCTTAGCAAACCTTTTCTCTGTGCCAAATTAAACGGAGAAAGGCGGGCAAAGCAAAAAACCGCGCTCTTTTTAGGGCGCGGCTATTTTTTTATGTCGAAAATCTTTAGGATTAAATTACACCTTTTGTGGTGGGTTTCATTTCGCCCCGGCGCGGGTCTATGGCGGTGGACATAGATAGGGCTTTTGCGAAACATTTAAACGCCGCTTCCGCGACGTGGTGCGGTTCGGAGCCGTATTCCAATTTTACGTGCAGATTTGCGCCGGCTTCGTTTGCGAATGCCTGGAAAAATTCGTTTAGCAGCGATACATTAAAGTCTCTGACGCGCGATTCCGGCGAGCCTAGGTCGCACACTAGAATCGGCCGGTTGCATAAATCTACAGCCACGCGCACGAGAGTTTCGTCCATAGGCAGAATGAAAAACCCGTACCTGTTCATGCCTGCCTTGTCTCCGGCCGCCTGTTTTACAGCCTGCCCAAGAACTATTCCAACGTCTTCGACTGTGTGGTGGTAGTCTATCTCTATGTCTCCTGCTGCCCTGAGCTTTAAGTCGAAGAGCCCGTGGCGCGCGAAAAGCTCCAGCATATGGTTAAAAAAAGGAATGCCGGTGTCGACGTCATACTTTCCGCATCCGTCCAAATTTATTTCGAGGTCGATTTTTGTCTCGGACGTGTTGCGCGTGATTTTTGCTATTCGGTTTTTCATGCTTGCGAAGAAGTTTATGGAGTTATTTTTTGATGCCAGCCCATTGCGTTGCCGCGTCCATGACAGCCTGCATTTGCTCGGGAAGCCCTATGCTGAGGCGTATAGACATATTGACAGTCGGATCGGAGGCAAAATAGCGGGCGAGTATCCTTTTTGAACGCAGAAAATCCACAAAATCCGCCGCCGTTTCCGGACTTTCTACGCCGTTTTTCTTGGGAGTGAAAAGAATGAAATTTGCGGAGCTTTTAATGTACCGCCATCCCAGGGAATCGAAAAATTGTTCTGTAATGCGGCGCGTATTTTTTATCTCCTGGACGCATTTGCAATAGTACTGTGCGTCCGACATTGCCGCGGCTCCCGCCGCCTGCGCCAATCTGTCAAGGTTGTAGCTGTCGCGCACGCGGTCCATAACCTCTATGATTTCCGGATTTGCGATAGCCCATCCAATCCGCATTCCAGCCAAACCCCAGCCCTTTGAGGTTGTTCCGGTAACAATTAGATTGGGATATTTGTTGACGAGCCGCGCGGCGGAATAGTCGGCAAACGGCGCGTAGGCTTCGTCGACGAGGACTATTCCGCCGAATCCGCCTGCGATTTTTTCGACCGTTTCAACCGGGAATCCCTTTCCCGTAGGAGCGTTTGGATTGGTAAAGAAAAACGTGTTCGCGCCGCAATTGAATATTTTTTCAAAGTCGATTTCAAATCCGTCTTTGAACGGAATCTGTATAAATTCGGCGCCCTGGATTTTTGCCAGCACCGAATAGAGAGAATAACTTGGATCCAGGCTTGCCAAAGATTTTTTTGCGTCGCAAAAAGAGCGCATTGCTATGTTGAGAGCGTCGTCGGAGCCGTTTGCTGCCATCACGCAATTTGCATCCACTCCGAAGTATTTGCCGATTGCCCCGCGCAGGCGCGAACTGACTGGATCGGGATATAGGCGCAATTTTGACGCGTCGGAACCTATTTCCGCAAGCAGCGCTTCGCGCGCAAGGGGACTTGGAGGGTAGGGGAACTCGTTTGTATTGAGCTTTATCCAGCCGTCTCCCTGCGGCTGTTCTCCGGGCACATAGGCGCTTACTTTGCTCACGCTCCCGGAAATTTTATCGCTTAAATCGAAATTTTTCATTGAAGTTTTAATGTCTTGCCCGCGCGCGAATCTAGTCCGCGCCGCCGCCCTTTGCGGCTTCTTTTTCCGCTTCCCTTGCTGCGGCGGCGTATTGGGAAACGTCGGGAATCGGCTTTTGGCGCTGCCCGTTGGGAAGCCTTGCCAGATATGGATCGGGCTTGCGCTCCAGGCTAAAAGGTTCTTCGGGAAGATTTTCTCCGTCTAAATCCAAGTCGTCGATAGGGTCGAAATCGTCGAAAATCATAGTTATCCTTCGTGCCTCCTCTATCATTAGTTCTATCGGGTTGGCGACTTGGAAATTTTTGTCGACGAACTCTATCATGTGGGGGCGGCACATTTTTTCATAGCGCAGCCGGATATCGTTTACTTCCCTGTTCGAGAGCCCTTGGCGCCGCGACAATAGAAGGCAGTCTGCAAAGTGCGACAGAGCGTCCGCATATGGAAACGTTTCTTCGGGAAATAGTTTTAACATATGGCAGTCCAACACGGACCAAATTCGAGCCAAACGTATTTTCCCATCGCCGACAATAGACTTGAATTTTTCTACCGAGTCGGCGACGTTTTCCGAGGAGGCCGCGACAAATATGACGCTTGTTATCTTGGATTCGTCGAGAGCCGCGATTTTTGCGGTTGCGTCCGCAAATCCGGAATATTTTACAATTCCGGCGTTGGGTGCGCTTGCTATGCGCTTGTCGAAGTCCGACGGATTTTCATCGTCCGCCACGAAGACGCAGCAGAAATCATCATCTCCGAGTGCTTTTTCCACAATGTCGCACGCTATGCCGCGCCTGCCGCAAGCTGGGCTTCCCAAAATTAAATATGCCGGAATGCTCATAGTTTGCCTCCTTTAAATTCTAACCGCTTTTTGCGCAAGCAAAGCGTCCGCCAAGACTATGGCCGCCATCGCTTCCACAATTGGAACCGCGCGGGGAAGAACGCACGGGTCGTGGCGCCCTTTGCCTATTACTTTTACATCGGCAAGTTCCCGCGAAAGCGTACTTTGTTCTTTTGCAATTGTTGCGGTAGGTTTGAATGCAACCTTAAAATCCAAAGGCTGTCCCGACGTTATTCCACCGAGAACTCCGCCTGCGTTGTTTGTGCGCGTGGCTACTCTTTCGGAATTGGAGTCGGGACGGTAGAAAATGTCGTTGTGCTGCGAGCCGAACATCCTCGTGCCGGCAAATCCGCTTCCTATTTCAAAACCTTTCGTAGCCGGAATCGAAAGCATCGCTTTTGCCAAGTCGGCCTCAATCCTGTCGAAAACCGGATCGCCGAGCCCGGCAGGAAGCCCTTCAATCCTGCATCTTATAACACCCCCGACACTGTCGCCTTCAGCCCGCGCCTTTTTTATGAATTCAATCATTTTTAGGGCTGTTTGCTTGTGCGGGCAGCGCACTGGAGTGGCGTCTATGTCTTCTTGCGCAGGCATGTCTTTTTGCAGCGGCATTGAAATAGAATGCACGCTTTCGACCCATGCACGCAGCGTTACTGCGCTGCCCAAGATTATTTTCGCAACCGCGCCCGCCGCAACGCGCCCTATCGTTTCGCGCGCGGAGCTGCGCCCGCCACCGCGGGGATCGCGTATGCCGTATTTGGCGTCATAGGTGTAGTCGGCGTGCGACGGCCTCCAGAGTTTAGCAATTTCGTCGTAGTCGCTAGAGCGTTGGTCGGTGTTTTCCACAATTACGCATATCGGCGTTCCGAGCGTTTTTCCCTCAAACACTCCGGAAAGTATTTTGCACTCATCGCCTTCGTTGCGGAACGTGGATATTTGGCTTTGTCCCGGTCTGCGCCTGTCGAGGTCTTTCTGGATTTGCTCTTGGGAAACCGGAAGCATCGGAGGGCAGCCGTCTATAATGCAACCTACGGCTGCGCCATGGCTTTCGCCGAATGTCGTAACTCTAAAAATCCTGCCAAATGTATTTCCCATTTGCGTTTCATAACACAGTATGCGGAGATTTCTTTCAAATCTTTTTTGCATAAACTTTGTCCGAAAAAAAAGATTGAAGAAGTTCAACCAAATGGTTAACTCGCTCCAATATGTTTAAACGCGAAAGAGAATTGATGTTGTTCGGACTCGACACGAACCAATATTCATTCAGGGGGTTGGGGTTGTTTTTATTTGTTTATATCGGGGCGTCGCTATTTGCCGCCCTATTAACCGCGCCTGCATATTGGGGCGTTCAATGGCTGGATGCAATTTCGCCATCCGAAACCACCAAGTGGCTTCTTGGAAAACGCATAGACATTTATTACGACCGCCTGCGTTGGATTCCCATCATAATCGGATTTCCGTGGATGATTAAAGAATGCGGTTTATTTTCGATGCGAAATATAGGAATGCCTATTGACGCGCGGACTTTCAAAGTGTTTGCAAAATTTTTTATTGCGGGATTGGCGCTTTCCGTGGCGATTTTCACCGCCCAATATTTCTTCGCCGACGTTAGGATCAAAGCGGATTTTTCGGCGTCTGTTTTGCCGGAAATCTTGCTGGGTGCGCTGGTCGGAGGGCTTGTGATAGGGTTTCTGGAGGAGCTTGTCTTCCGCTGTCTTATTATGCGCGCGGCTTATACTGCGATAGGGGCGTTTTTGGGAATAGTGGCGACGTCTCTGTTTTTTGCCTATAAACATTTCAAAGTCCCAAATTCCATTTGGAATTCACTTCCGGGCGGAGCGCATAATTCCGATTGGGACATAGGATTTTTTGTGGGCTATTACGATACGGTCGGGATATCGCAAAACTTTTCCCTTATGCCGTTTTGCAGCTTGTTTATGTTCGGTATGGTGCTTGCGATGATTTACGTGCGCACAAAAATTCTTTGGGGCCCGATTGCAATGCATGCGGGAATAGTTTTCGCAATTCAAGCCTACAGAAAAATATTCGACATACTTCCTTGCGCCCAGCAAGAATATGTGGGGAATGCTGGCATGACAAACGGATATTTGGCTTTGGCTCTTTTGACGGTTATATTTTTATGGCTATGCGCGGGCGATTTTAAAGGCAAAGCAAATGGGGAAAATTCTCTGCGAGACGGATAATCCGGCCGACGGTATCGGCGGGCTTGTCGAGCTTTTGGCGCCCGCCCGCGATATCGGGGTGGCGCGCGAGGCAATTCTCGCCGGAGCTGACGCCATATATATAGGCGCAAGCGCATTCGGCGCGCGCTCTGCCGCGGCGAACGAGGTTTCAGACATCTCTAAACTCTGCGATTTTGCCCATATTTTTGGATGCAGGGTTTACGTTGCGCTAAATACGCTTTTAACGGACTCCGAATTGCCGCGCGCCGAGTCTTTGGCAAAAACTCTTTGCGAGGTCGGCGTCGACGCCTTTATTGTCCAGGATATGGGATTGGCTTCGCGCTTGGGCTGCCTTCCTGTGCCTTTGCACGCAAGCACGCAATGCGATATTCGCACTCTAGAAAAAGCCAAGTTTTTCGATTCGCTCGGGTTTCAGACGATAGTGTTGGCGCGGGAGCTTTCGCTTTCGCAAATAAGCCAAATCGCGCAAAACGTGAAATCTAGAATCGAATGTTTTGTGCATGGCGCATTGTGCGTGTCTTACAGCGGATGCTGCTACTTAAGCTACGCCATAGGTGGCAGAAGCGGAAACCGCGGCGAGTGCGCGCAGCCTTGCAGAATGAAATATAGCCTTGTGGGCGCGGACGGCGCGGAGATTTCGGCGCCTGCGCATTTTTTGTCTTTGCGGGATATGAATAGATCCGCCAATGTGGGGGAAATGTTGGACGCGGGAGTGCGTTCTTTCAAAATAGAGGGCAGGCTGAAGGACGCTGCGTATGTAAAAAATATAACCGCCTATTACCGAAAGATTCTCGATTCCGAAATTGCCGCGCGCGGATTGGTTCGTTCGTCATACGGAGATTCCGAAACAGCGTTTGTACCCGACACCGCCAAAAGCTTCAGCCGCGGTTTTACCGAATACCATCTTCACGGGACTAACGCAGGATGCGCAAGTTTCGATACGCCAAAATCGCGCGGAGAGTTTCTGGGAGTTGCGAAAAAAACTTTAAAAAACGGATTCGTTTTTTCCGGAGCCGCCAATATTTTTCACAATGGCGACGGCTTGTTGTTCGACAGCCCTGAAGGGGCGTTTCCGCCTTTTGGCGCGCCGGTATGCGGCGTCCGCGGCGACGCCGTTTTTGTGGGGCGCCCGGGCGGGGTGGTGAATATTCCGCGCGGCGCGGGGATATGGCGCAATTTCGACGCGAATTTTTCCCGCAAGTTAAAGTCTTTGCCGGAGCGAAAAATGGAGGTGGAATTTGAGATTTCCGAAACGGAGGAATCCTACGAATTTAAAATGAAACTTTGCGACGCGCGCGCGGTTGCCGCGGAGTTCTCAATGCCTAAAGCCGGAATTCCCGAAGCGAAAAATTCCGAGTCTGCAAGGGAAAAAATCGCAGAATCTTTATGCAAATTAGGCGGAACTAATTTTAAATCTTCTCCCGACAGAGTGCATTTTAAATGCGCGCGCATTCCATTTTTTAAGCCCGCGCAAATAAACGAAGCGCGGCGCGCGCTTGTAGGGCGCATTGAGTTTTGCATATTGAGCGACTTCAAAATCGCCCGCAGCTGCAGAGGCACGCGCGGCGCTGGCGGCGGATTTTCCGCCTCAAAGCCTTTTGCGGAGTCGATGCCGACCGACTTTTCAGCCAATGTTTTAAACCGCGAAGCCGAAAAATTTTACGCGGATGCGGGAATCGCGGTGCGCGAGCTTGCGCCGGAGTCCGGAAAGACCGGGCTTATCGGGCGCCGCGTGATGACCGCCAAACATTGCGTCTTGCGCGAGCTTGGAATGTGCAAAAAGAAAATTGCGCCGTCTTTTAAAGAGCCTTTAAGGCTTGTAAATGGCGACGTCGAACTCGAAATGAAATTCAACTGCTCCAAATGCGAGTGCGAACTTTTTTTGATATCTTCGCGCGGCGCTGGCGGCAGTTCTTGCAAGTGTTAGCTTTGTGTCAGGCAAGCGCCATCAGAAACGATAAAACGACTCTTATAACGCCATAAGGTAAAAATTTTGGAAGGACGCAAATTTCTTCCGAAAAATTTTTGCAAACATGTGCGTTTTGCCGCTTATCAAAAAAAGTTTTTGCGCGGCGCTTTTATGGCAATTTTGTGAGAAGCGCGAGATTTTTATTTTGGCGGCATATTTTGCGGGTTGTCAATTGAAGAAGGTTTTTGCGTCGATATGAGATATTCCGCGCATATTGACGTATCTGGAACGCAAAAGCAAGAGGTTGCAATGTCCCATATTTAATTGTAGCCGCGGCAGATCTTTAAAGCGCTTTGCGTGGTAGCTTGCGTAGGTGTGGCGCAAAATATCCTGAATCCACATATTTTTAAATCCTGAATCGTTCCTAATCTTCCGCCATTTCTTGTTCCAGTTGCGCGGGCAGACAGGCGCGGACGGGACCGGTTTAAATTGTATAAGAATGCGTTTAAGCGCCGGGCATACCTCAATTTGCCGGACGCCGCCTGTTTTAGAACATTGGGAACGCACCGTAATGGAATTTTCCGCAAGGTCTATATCGCGCCATGCTATTCTGCGAACCTCGCGCGGCCTGATGCCTGCAAACATCAAAAGTCCGATAGCGGGCAAGCATTCTTTGTATCTTGGCGATTTGGCCGTTTTTAAAAGATTTTTAATTTGCGGGAACGTCAGCGGAGAAATTTCTTTTTCGATAACTTTGCGGCGCTCGACAAATTTAATTGGATTGCGTTTGCACCATTCGCGGCGGAGGGCAAATTCAAACAGTCCGTAAAGCATAGTGCGGGCTTTATTAAATTGGCTTGGAGTGGAAAAGGTTTCCGACAGCCATGTTTCGCAGTCGGATACGCTGAATTCGGAAAAATTGCATTCCGCAAGTTTGGGGTTGGATTTTATCAGGCGGTTACCGAGATAGCGGATATCCCTTATTGAATCGGGGCGCAAGCAGCGTTTTGTTTGCAAATAAAGAGAGAAGCCTTCCGCAAGCCGCATTTCTTTGGAGCGGATATGGCGCTTGCCCGTCTCGATTATTTTGGAGCAAAACTGGATTGGCGCGATATTTGAGCCCTGGGGGAAGGCGTCGAGGATATTTTTTACCAGCCTTGCGGCGTCGAGTAAAGATATGCCGCTCTTTTCGAGCAGAACTTGCGCGGATTGAATTTCTTTGTCCATGGTATTTAGAATACCAATAGCACATTTCAGATTGCTTATTTCTTTTAACCCTCTAAAACAGCGCAAACCCCTTTAAAACAAGGCTTCACGAGAAATTGTGAAGCTTTTTTTATTGTTTTAAAATTTCCCTGTTTTTCCCACTTTATGGAAAAAATAGGTAAAAAAGCTTGCTTATATGATATTATTTGAGGTAGTTTTTAGGGTGTGAAAACTCGTAAAAAATCACATGCAACAACTATCGTAAACCGGCCTAACGGATATCGAAGAGTTTACTACTGGATATATGACTATAAGGACGCAAAGTTTATCCGCAAGTCAAAAGACTTCTCCCCAAAAGCCGTAAAGCTCGGAAAAGATTTAAGTTTTGCTCGAGATAGGGACGCTGAAAGCAAACTTCCCGAAGAAATAACTGTATCTATGGACGATAGAGTTATATTAAATCGTCTCCGTAAGTTCGGTGACCTAAATGAAGTTTTGCAGTTTTTGGACGCTAATTATAAAGCCGCTGAAAAAACTACAACGGTCAAGGAAGCTTTTGACGCATTCATAAGCGAAAAAGGCCGAACAAATAGACGTGCAAGCACTATTTCTGATTACGAACGTTTCCGGGCTAAGATAAAAGAATATCATCAATTACAAGTAAAAGACCTCGGCTATGTTCTTGCTGAAAAAATCATATTAGGAATGAGAACAGATTCTCAACGTATAAAACTAGCTGTAGGTTTGTCGGCTCTTTATAATTGGTGTATTCGAGAAAAGTTTTGCGTTTTCAATCCGTTTTACCAATTCACAAAATCAAATTTCATTAAAGACCGGTGTAAAGTTCACACAATGGCGGTAGATGAAGCACGACAATTCTTGTATGCCTTGCGCTCCGACCTTCAAGTGGGATTCGCAATTATGCTTTTTGCTGGAGTTCGTCCGAGTGAAATTTTCAATGATTATGGAAAACCCGTTTTAAACTGGTCAGACATCAATTTCAGGAGAAAGACGATTCACATTCGGGCTGAGACAGCAAAAACACATACAGCGCGATTGTTGCAAGATTTACCCGATAATTTATGGGTATGGTTATCTGCCTTAAGACAAACTGATGGCGATGTTATGAAAACTAGAGCAGGAACTGTTGCAAGGCACAGACGTGCCGTATGCAAGGCATTAAATATCAAATATACTCAAGATATATGTAGACACTCTTTCGCTTCTTACGGCTACCATTATTTAGGCGCGGAGCACACTGTTGAAATAATGGGGCATATTGGAGGTTTTGACGTATTCGCCAAGCACTATAAGGGGCTTGCGACAAAAGACGAAGCTACGGAGTTTTTCTCTATTCTTCCTCCCGAAAATGAAAAATTGCCCGATTGAGAAATTTCTCAATTTAGAAATTTTCGAATTTGCACAAAAAAGGTTGCGCCAAAAGGCGCAACCTTGATTTTTTTTGCTAAAATGTCCCTACAGGATTTTAGACCGTATGTATTTCGACAAGTCTGAAAAACCTGCCTTTTCAGCATTTTTTATCACAAGTTCCTTTTCGGCAACGGTTAGCTTTATTTGAATAAAAGCCGTGCGCCTTTCATCGTCGGCTTTTAGGCGTTGCCCTTTTTTGAGCCCTCCGCCTTTACGTGCACCACCTCTTTTTTCGTTGAGTGGATTCTCGTTATCGGGAGTATCATCAATATATTTTAAAGGAACTTTTGTGTTTATGTATGGGAAAAAGAACAATTTATTATCGTAATACTTTGGTTCGACAAAATAACCGCGCCATACGCAATTAACAGAGTAAAGGTAAATAAGCTTTAGCTGAATTCTCTCCAGACGATTTTTAATGGTCTTGGATTTAGAATCTATGAGCCGTTTTCTTATTACCTCCATTAGTTTTTTAGTCTCAGTTAGGCACTTTTTACGCACCCACGCAGGTGACTTGTATTTATCTATATTTAGTTTTTCGTTATCCATTTTTTATACTTTCTCTTTTGTTGTTAAAAAGAGGGAAGCCGAGCCAAGATTTAGCTTGACCCAATGGCAACGATTTCGACGATATAAAACTTAGGGTTGGCAACGCCGGAATCGTTGTCTAATCTCCCCTCGTGGGCGGTCGGTGTAAGCTCCAACTTACACCGATTCGTTTTTATGCCCGAAGTTTGATTAAGGTAGACTCTACTAATTTTGAAAGTATGTCAATACTTTCTTTCAAAATTTTGACACGGGCAAATTTTATATGGAGCTTTTTATCGACCTAAACGAAAAACGTCTTGTACAATCGGTCAGTAATTCAAGGTCAGTTCTTGCACCCTCCTTTATGCAGGGAGATTCAGAACCGCTCATTTTACATTTAATAAATGACGGTGTTGACAAGGTAATTCTTCCCGAAGAAAGAATAAAGGTCGCTCTTGGTAGGTTCGTTGGTTCGCCTACCATCCTTGCTATTTCAGATAAGTTTACTCCTCTTGAAAATGGCGGTGCGCGTGTTATATTACCTCTCAACACAGTTGAACTTGAAAGGGCGATAGGAACATCCGAAAGCATAGAGGTGTTTTTTGAAGTCGAATATACGAATGCTAAAGGCGATGTTATAACAGCCCTACAAATAAAATGTCGTATAAAAAATGACTTAATCGCAAATTCTCCGAACGTAGAGGTGCGTGAACAATACTATGACAGAGTCACAACAGACGCCATTTTTGCGACAAAAGAAAACCTTATTGGAATCAATGGACACCTCTCCGAATACAATAACCTAAAATTTCTTGAAGAGCACGGGGCATACAAAGGTTATGTAAATTTAGAGTACGAATTATCATCTTCTTTCACAATGATGTTCGTCTATACAAAAGGAAATTATGGAGAAATCGTAAAAGGTACACAAGACTTCTTTAATGCCCAATATTACGAGGCTGGAGACATTTTACGCATAGATTTCACCAACAAGAAAGTCTGTCTTAATATGGAAATGGATTGGGAAAATTATTCTCCCATATACCATTACGATTACGATTTTAACACGAACTTGTATTCTGGAGATAAGATAACAATAATATGGGATTCTGTCGCTCAGAATTTAAAAATTTATGTAAATAAAGTTTTGGCAAGTAATATAAATGTTGGTCGCGTTTGGACACCTTATATCTATTATTTACCCGTAGGAACACATTTAATAGATTTTAAATATTTTTCTTGTGCACTTGATCCTGAGGCATATTACGCTCCCTATAATGTTACTAAATTTAATTCTAACGCGACACTTCCTCAATATTGCTATGAACCGCAAGAAAACACTCCTGAATATAATTTCCCAACTGGATTTACAGGAGTAAGTGATTGTTTATTTGAAGCCGGTGTCACTTGGCAAGGGATTGAGAATTGTTTGAAAATTTATCCTACAACAGAGTATTGTTGGCAAAGTCCTAAAATATTAGATGTATACAATGGAAAGTTTAAATCGGGAGTAACAAAAAAAGTAAAAGTTAAGTGTTATTATCCGACCACAAATAAAAATACTACTTGCGTAAAATTTGTTTCCGCAAATGACTTCACAGTTTATCCCAAAAACGAATGGCAGGAGATTGAATTTTACAAAGCAAGCAGTTATGCAAATAATTTATATCAATATGTGGCGTTTAGGAACAATGATACCGGACAATTCGTAGGTAGTGGAACAGGAGACGATGATGTTATCTACATAGCAAGTATATCTGTTGAATTTAAAGAATACTGTAAATTGAATATTTGTGATATAAAAAATACAGAGTTTGCTTTGGTAAATAAAGCTTATAACGCAAACAATACAGTTTTCCCTTGCTTGCAAAATGCTTATGAGGATAATTTAATTCCTACTCCAACAGGACGAAAGCCCTTTTCATTTAAGTTATATACAGGTCAATCACTGCCTAATTTTATAAAAGAATATTCAACCTTTAGAATATGGAAGATTGATCTTACACCTTCAAGTTCAACTCCTACTTTTACCCTAACTATGGGTGATAGAGTCTTTGAAATTTCAAAGAGACGAAAGTGTTTCTACTTAGAAACGCCATTTTCGATAGGATATTACGATTCTATTTCACTCACATCAACAACGTCAAATGCGGCCGATTATTTAACCTTAAAATTATATTTTGAACAATGAGCAAAAATAACATAATAACTTGTGAGGATTTTGGAGAATTTAAATATTTGGGAAGCACAACAGATATTCATAGGTTTGATACGAACGGAGTACTAGTTTACGACCGAATTTGTATTCGCAATATTAGCGAAGAAGCTACTTTTGAATCTGCTAAGGAATCTCTAGAAACATATTTAAAAAAATATGGACGTGCTTTCAGACGCAATCATTTATCGGCATAAATTGAACCGAAGGGATATGCAATAACAGTTCCAGATTGTTCTCCTTCAGTCTTAATTACTATCGTTATAAACTCCTCGTCTTTATTTGTAAATTCGAGCTTATAGCGCAAAGAGACATATTGACTGTCTGGCATACTTGGCGCGGATTTGCCTACGGAAGATGATACCAGTTCTCTATTTTTTAGAGAGCCATATCGCTTATATTTTTCGATTTCGTGTTTGATAAATAATTCTGGCACTTTATAGCGATAAGACTGCCCACCGTTTGAATTTCGCTCGTTTAGCTTATAGGACATTTTAGCAGCAGAACGAATATTTTTCCGCTCAACATAATTTAAAAATTTCTCGGCAATAGATACAGCAAAATCAATAGCAACCTTATTTTCAGTTGTGCTTATTGTAGCCTTTTTTATGGTTGTTTCGGTTTGGACAGGCGATTCTACTTGAATGTTCATCGCCTTAGCCATTCGATTGAGCATTTCAACGGTCTTAATATCCGCAGGTTCGTTTTGCAAAGATTTCAAACCCTCTATGATTTCATTTCTTGATAGCTTGCCGTCATTGTTTTTATCAAAACGTGCCAATTCTGTACCATAACAAATTGAAAAAATAAGAACAGTAGTAATAGCAATAATGAAAGTTTTCATATTATTTTTTATCATCAATGTTTAGATACATCTGAATTGGAATATAGGCAAGATTCAAGGTTAATTGTCTAACGTCTATTTTTTTGATTTCAGTTTTGCTTTTGCTCCTTTCGCATTACCAGCAATCTGAATAACATCTCCCGTTGTATTTGTAGAAGCGTTGTTGTTTCCCGTTGATGATGAAATCCCGTGGTTGGTTAGGTCGTTATCAATCAAGTGCGCTACATACGCACTAAAATTTCCGAAGAAACGAATTCTTTTGGAAGCTAATTCCTTAACTTCATTTGGAAGTGATATTAGAATCTTTTTGTTATCTGGTTTCATTGTGTCCTTATTTCTTATTTTAATTTCATTTTTTGTATATCTAAAAAATACACAAGCAAAAATCTTATTGACATAGTATATCCAATATATATCCAATGGATATATGAAAATTAAAAAATCATTAAGAAAAAGAGGAAGACCTATCGCAAAAGAGAAAAGAGTTAAGGCTCTTTACGGATTACGTAAAGACGTAAAGGATAAAGCCGCAAAAATCGCGTTTAGCTTAAATATTTCAGCCTCTCGTTATATCGAAAACCTGATTCTAGCAGACATTCAAAGAATAACAAAACCACTTGTGAGAAAGGTAAGTGGAGAAAGCGCGTAAGATGAATAGTTTTGAAGAAAAAAGAGCCGCTCGCATTAAACGCTTAAAAGCTCGAGCAGAAAAAGTGAGAGATTCTGCTGAAGCGACTTATAGGGAAGCTCACGATATGGCAAGTGGAATTCCACTCGGACAACCTATAATAACAGGTAGAGGAAGTCGCACAATAGCTGATATAAATTTCCGTAATAAGATTCATAGTAAATTTGAAAAAAGTTTCAAGCAGAGTAAATACGCTGACGAACTCAAAAGGCGCGTTGAAGCGGCAGAAAACAACAATGCTATTTCATCAGATGACCCTAATGCTATTCCAAAACTTGAGGCAAAACTCGCCAAAGAGATAGCAGATTATGAAGAATTAAAACGCAAAGCCAAAGAGCAAGAGGTTAAGCTCCCCTCCTATGTGAGAGCGAATACTACCGCCCGCATAAGAGCCATAAAACAGAGAATTGAAATTCTCAAAAAGAGATCGGAGCGTAAAGACAAAGAATATGAAATTGGGGAAATTCGAGTTGTTGAATGTATTTCAGAGAATCGCGTAAGAATATATTTCCCTGATAAGCCCGACGCAGAAACACGCTCTTTGCTAAAGAGAAACGGTTTTCGTTGGTCTCCGTCTAATGGAGCTTGGCAAGGTTATTTAAGCTCCGCTTACAAAATAAAAAGCATTTTAGGAGATTAAGATGACGATGGAGGACGAACAGCGTTTGCGAAACATTATTCGCGAGGAAATCTCGGCAGCTTGCCTGTTTTTTCGCTCGCAAGATATTCTTTCGCTCGCAGACATCGCCCGAAATCTAAAACGTACATCTCGCACCATTCGTACACGTTTGCGCGCCCTCAATCTTTACAAAGAACACGGTAATTATAGCCCTGCTGACCAACAACAAGTAGCAGATTCCTTCAAACAACCAAGAAGGACACTCAACTCATTTTGCACAAGGAAACAAAAGGTCTCAATATGAAATACGACTATTCAGACGCGCTAAAAAAAGAAATGCGCAAGACTCGGAGGAAGGCTCACCTCGAGCAAGTTAGACAATGGTGTGAAGCTTTGCGCCCCGCGTTGGAGCTTATTTTGGGATTAATAGTAATAACATTGCTTGCGGCAATGTTCGCCTACTGCCTTTTGATGTGGTTTACCGAACCGAGTTTGAATGGAACTTATTAAATCTTCTTTCCTCCCCAAGATAGATGTGGGGTTCGGGCATAGCGTCGGAGGACGACTCCGAACGGGTTTTAAAAATATTTTTCACCTTCATCAACACCAGAAAAGGAACGTATTATGACAAAGACACAAATAGACGAACTTTACGGCAAATTCGTTTTCACAAGCCACAACGCAAGAGAGTTGACGAAGCAGTTTCAAATTTCCGTCAGACATTTATACGTCTGTCCGACAAATCAAAAAAACAAAAAATAGGAAGTATTAGGATATGGATAAGAAAAAACAAAACGATACGACGGATGCGGAAGCGTCAAATGTCGTCCAGAACACGGCACAGATAGTTGTTGATGTTGTCGTAAAAGAAGCCACACAAAAGGCATTTGAGGAGATTATCAATCTCAACTACTGGCCGACAATCTCAACGGCTATCTCAAACAGACTGTCGGAGGAACTCGTCGAAAAATCCTTTATGGATACCGACCTTGAGTTGACCGAGAAACAGAAGGAGGCGCTTCTTGCCGGCGTCGAAAAAATCGTTTCTGAAATCGTCAAGAATTTCAAGGCGAGCGTAGAGAACGAAGAACGCACAGTCAAAACCTACGACATAGTAAAAAATGGTATGCGCGACATCATAAACCGCACCCTTTCTCAAATTGGCGCGGAAATCAATCGCGGCGCGGTAATAAATGGAACGGCGGTGTCGGCTGATTCCAAAGGCAAAGATTCAAATAAGATCGAGCTTCAATATTCGAAAGATGCCGGTGACATTACAATCCCGACAAAGGGCGTCTTTATATCCACAAACTGCGTTGAGACAATTCGCAAATCAATCGAAGTAGACGCAATAGAGAAACTCAAAAATAAGTAGAAAGGAATTTCAGATATGCAAACACAGGTTGCAAAACAGCAAGAAAACCAACTCGCAGTAGCCAATTATTCAACGGCGATCGGATTGGAAATTATGAACCAACGCTTTGAAATTATCGCCAAAGAGGCAGAACGCCTATCAAAGTGTTCTTATTTACCCGACACACTCAGAGGCAAACAGGACGATTGCGCCATTCTTATTGAATTGGCGATTACAGCGAAGATACCTCCCTTCTTGTTGGCTCAGGAAATGTATGTCGTACACAACCGCTTTGCGTTCTCGTCAAAGTTTATCATTGCACAAATTCAAAAGGTCTTCCCTGATTTGAATTGGGAATATTTCGGCGAAGTCGGCGATACTGGCGAAATAGAGCGCAAACCCAAGTTAGACGCAAAAGGAAATCCGCTTACCGACTCTAAGAATAATCCCATTTATGAGACCGGCAAAATCATTCGCGAAGGTCGCGCCTGCGTGGCTTACGCTACGCGTAATGGGCAACGTATAGAAG
This sequence comes from uncultured Opitutales bacterium, assembly GCA_944389215.1. Taxonomy (GTDB): domain Bacteria; phylum Verrucomicrobiota; class Verrucomicrobiia; order Opitutales; family Intestinicryptomonadaceae; genus Merdousia. The sequence goes on along the minus strand of CALXLN010000035.1, from coordinate 3,650 downwards.
GTCCGCGCGTATCAATGGCAATGGCAAAGGCTGAAGGTTGGTTCGACAAAAACGGCTCAAAATGGCAGACAATGCCCGAAGTGATGTTGCGTTATCGCGCAGCGTGTTTCTTTAAGAACTTCTATTGTCCCGAAGTGATGCTGGGTATTAAGAGCGTTGAGGAAGAACACGACATTATAGACCACGACCTTGAAATTCAAGAGGCGGATGGAACTTGGAAGAAAGCGACTCCATTCTCGCGCATAAGAACTAAGCGCGAGGAAAAGATAGAGCAACCTACCAGAGTTGAAAAGTCAACAGAGGTTGTAAAAGACGCCCCTAAGAGAGAACCGAAAACTGAATTTGTAAAAGAGCCGACAAAGGAAACTCCGAAAGTTGAAAAGGTAGAAATTCCGCAAGAACATCCTCAAGAATCAGGGCGAGAGGAAAAGCCCGAAAAGACTCCAGAGGTTGAGGAGAATCCTATCTCAAAACTTAAGCAATTACTATCCGAGAAAGGGCTTACTCTAACTCAATGTAAGAACTATTGCCGAAGGAATGGAATGCTCGTAGGCGGTAAAGTGGACGAATTCGCCGCACAAAAGCTTATAAACGGGTGGAATCCGATAAGCGAGTTCATCGCAAAAATGCCAACTGAGGACGAAGGCAAATAAGAAAGGCGTATCTTATGGATTCGGATATAATCAATCTAACTAACATTTCGGACGCGCAAATAAGCATACCTCAAAACGTATTCGACAAGAAGTTTGAACTCTTGGGCTACTCTTCTACAATAACAGCGGTGAGGAGTTTTGAGGAGCAAGAAAGCGCAACACAAGCTCTTAATTCGATATCGAAACTCTTGAAAGACGTTGAAGCGGCGCGCAAGGCGGTAAAAAGTCCGGTCCTTGAACTCGGTAGAAAAATTGACGAGTTGGCGAAAAACTTTTCGGGCGAGCTTGAATCTGAAAAGAACCGCATTTCTCGCTTGATTGGAAGTTACGTTGCCGAGCAGGAACGCCAACGCCTTGCAGAAGAACGCAGATTACGTGAGGAAGCCGAACGCAAGCGCAGAGAGGAAGAGGAAGCTGAACGCAAAGCGCAAGAGGAAGTAAAGGCGAAAGGAGAAGAACCGTCACCATCACCGCCACAGGTTCAAACTGTTTCGGTATCAGTAAATCCTATCTTGCAAAGGCGTAAGGTCGCAGGACAGCGCATTATAAAAGTTCGCAAGTTTGAAATTACAGATGTTGCCCTTCTTTTGAAATCCCACCCTGAATTGTTTTCGCCCAATGAAGCTAAAATTCGAGAATTTATACGCGACATTGAACTTGAGCCGGGGGAAGTTGATAACGGCGAAACAGTAGCTGGCCTCAAGCTTTGGGACGAAACGAAAGCGGTCTAAAAATGGGAACTGGAACTATAAATGAAAACTTGGCTCGCGGAGGTTTGCCTTCCGCGTCCAAGATGACACAGATTGTTCATTGTCCGGCAAGCTTCCAGCTTAATAAAGACGAATTGCCCAAACCCTCGAGTGACGCCGCTAACGAGGGGACTATGCTCCACCGTTATATGGAGCTTTTTACAATCACTAACGGAAACAACGCGACAGACGCGCATTGGGCGGAGCTTCACGAATTAGAGTCAAAACTCACCGTAGAGCAACGCACGACAGTTGAATACGCGCAGGACAAAATGATTCATTTGTTGAATAATTTTAAGTCCAGAATTGGAAACAACCTTGTGGTTGACATGCAAGAATACCCCGAACTCCGTCTGAAGCTAAAGGACCTCCATAGTAATACGATTATGTCGGGCAAAGGCGACTATTTGTATATAGTCGATTATCGCGCTTTTGTAGTGGATTATAAATTTGGGCGTGGCTATGTAGAACCCGCCGACAGAAATTATCAACTTGCGGCACTCGCGGTTTTGGTAAAACAAAACTTTCTGAACGTATCGAGTGTTGAAGTCCACATTATACAACCGAGAGCACAGGAATACGACAGAAGAATAACGTCGGCAATGTATGAAATGGCGGATATTGCGTACGCGAACGAAGTAATACAAAAGACGTGCAAGGAGGCGATTGAAGCCGAAAAACCGCGTCAAGAAGTTGGCTACTGGTGTCAATTTTGCGAGTCGAAATATCGTTGCAGAGCGGCGCAGTTGGCAATGAATGAACAAATGGAGCTTGTAGCTCGAGGCATTGAAATTACCACAGACAATGTCCGTGATATATTCGATAAGACAAAATTTGTGAGTAGTCTTTGCGCCGACATTCTCAAGAAATGTAATGATGTAGTAAAAGCTAATCCAGACATAGAAACGGGATTGTATTTTGCGAAAAATCCTCCAACACGTTCAATTACCAATAGCTTGAGAGCTCTTGAATGGCTCGAAAATAAGCTTGGACGCGAACTTACGATTCCAGAGCTTTGCAGTCTTATTTCCTTCAAAATAGGCGATCTTGAAAAATTCTTTATCAAGGAAATTAAGGCACAATTACCCGATGAAAAAATCACTAAAAAAACTTTGTCGGAGGAGTTCGCCAGCGAGCTAAAAACTCTTGGACTTATCGAGTATAAACCAAAGGCGGACAGTCTAAAGGCGAAAGGGTAAGATATGGATAGACCTATTTTATTTTCGACCCTAATGGTGATGGCGATTTTAGACGGCAAGAAAACGATGACACGACGCATTGACAAGCCGCGCTTTGACTCTTGGCAAGTTGGAGACCGATTATGGGTGAGGGAGACCTATGCTATAAGTGACATAGGCGATAATTACTCAATAAAAGTTCATTACAAAGCGGATAATATTCCTTCCGCGAAATGGAGTCCGTCAATCTTTATGCCTCGAAAGTACTCTCGAATCCTTCTTGAAATCACGAATATTAAGCGAGAATTGTTGCGAAGCATATCGGAAGCCGACGCCAAGCGGGAAGGCTTTGAAACTCGACAGGATTTTCTGGACTACTTTGAGAAAATCAATCCCGAAATGAAAGGGAAGAACCCCGAAGTAGTAGCAATCGGGTTTAAAGTTTTGAAGATGAAAAAATGAAAAACACTAAGATAGAATGGTGCGACCATACGGTCAACTTTTGGTGGGGTTGCGCGGGGGTATCCGAAGCTTGCCAAAATTGTTATGCCCGGGAAATTGCTAAACGCTTCAAAAAAGACTGTTGGGGAAAGTCTGCCAGATTATTCCGCCTTGCCGAAGCGATAGAAGAACTTTCAAGACTCGAACGTTCCGCAATAAAACGCGAGGTGGTTGGAACTGTTTTTATAAACTCAATGGGCGATTTTTTCGACGAACGTGTAGCGCCCGAAACCCGTATTTCAATTTGGAGTACGTTGAAAGCTTTTAAACATTTACAATTTCTAATTTTGACGAAACGCCCAAAGGTTATGAATAACCATATCGTACGTTATAGTTCTTATATCCCACAAAACGTACACTTTGGCATAACTGCTGAAAATCAGCGACGTCTCAATGAAAGAATGCCGGAACTTGAAGGCTTTAACTATAAAGTATTTCTTTCTTGCGAGCCGCTTTTGGAGGAAATCGACATCACGCCGTATCTCGATAAAATAGACTGGGTTATTTGTGGAGGAGAAACTGGCAGAAACGCTCGCTATTTCAATCCGATGTGGGCGCAAAAGATTTTC
>CALXLN010000034.1 GCA_944389215.1 uncultured Opitutales bacterium | reverse complement strand
ACAATTTAATGACAAAACAAGTGAAGATTTTGTTTGGAGAAGTCCCGCAAGAATTGGACGACTTTATATTTGCCTCTCAAGTAGTTCAAGCCGAAGCTAAAAAGTATTTTATAGAGATGTGGCGTTCCCAAATGTTCCGCCCCAAGACAGGAATACTTTGGTGGAACCTCCGCGACGCTTGGCCGATTCTCTCCGACGCAATCGTAGACTATTACAATTCAAAAAAGCTCGCCTACTACTATATCAAACGCGTCCAAACGAACATTTGCGCTATGGTCACGGACGACTTTAAGGTTGTCGCCGCAAATGCGACGCCAAAATCCGCAAAAATAAAAGTTTCCGTTACTGATATCGACTCAGGCAAAGAGCTTATGACGAAAGAATATACCGCCCCCGCAAACTCGTCGTCAGATATCGGGAAAATTCCGGAGCAGGAAGGACAAGGAATGCTTCTAATAAAATATTCCGTTGACGGAGGCAAGGAGCAAACCAACCATTATATGTACGGCAAACCTCCCTTCAAACTTTCCGATTACAAAAAATGGTTTAAGAAGCTGGAAGTAGAGAGGGAAAAATAAACCCGTCATTGCTATATTAAAACCAATCTTTGCCCAAACCGCGCTGGAAGCAACAAAAGTAAAGCGCGGTTTTTTTGCGCCCTCGCGCAGGCGTGGAATTTTTAACTCCCGCATAAGCGCTGCATCTTATTTTAACGAACAATCCGCCTTTATCGGGACGAAAGAATCCCCAGCCATCTTGCGGCAAATTCCAAATTTCCGCGCGCAGCAAATATAACCCAACAGCTAAACCGGCAAGGCAGGACGCAAAACATCCGTGCCAAAACAATCAGCGCCAACCTCTTTCTCCGCCCTAAACGCGCAAATTATTTCGGCAATAGAACCCGTCCGCCGCGCAACTGCGCGAACAAGCAGCCGCGCTTTTATTTGCTATAAGCAGCGCAAGTAAACCGCAAAAAAATAATACGGCGCGTTTAAGCGCCATTGCCTTGCAGGCTAGCTCAAGTAAATGGATTCGCCGCAATCAAAAAAAGCGACACTCCGTCTCTCGAACAGTATTTAAGCCTTAGGAAAATATATTCGCCGCAATGCAAAAAACGGCGCTTCGTCTCCGAAACGTCGTTTTCAGATTGCAATGATACCGCGGATTGTTTGCCCGAAAACAGCGGAGGTATTACGCTTTTGCAGAAGCGTTGTCCGACGCCCCGCTTCCGAACGATTTGTGTTCGTCGAATTCGTAATCGGTCGGATTTTCGCCTTCTCTGTTGCGCATTTTTATATATTCGCGCACGTCTTCTCCCTGGTAGACCTGAAGGGGCCTGATAATCTTGCCTTTGGGATTAGAGGCAACTTCCCTCCAATGGGCAATCCAACCCGGCATTCTACCGATTGCAAACATCACCGTAAACATGTCTATCGGCATTCCTATCGCCTTGAGGATTATTCCGCTGTAAAAATCCACGTTGGGATAAAGATGGCGGTCGATAAAATACGAGTCGCTGCGCGCCTTCTCCTCCAAACGCTGGGCGATGTCCAGAAGCGGGTCTTTGAATTTTACAATTTTTAAAACTTTGTCGGCGGCCTCGCGCAAAATCTTCGCGCGGGGATCGTAGGTTTTATACAGCCTGTGCCCGAAGCCCATAAGCTTTGCCTTGCCGTTCTTTGCGGCCTCTATAAACGCCGTGCCGTCGTCGCCGCTCTTGTGGATTTCCTCAAGCATTTGAATCACCCGCTGGTTGGCGCCTCCGTGCAGAGGCCCCCATAGGGCGCACACGCCCGCCGAAACCGACGCGAACAAATTAGCCCCGGAACTTGCAACCATTCTCACAGTTGATGTCGAACAGTTTTGCTCGTGGTCGGCGTGCAAAAGCAAAATCAAGTCGAGAGCCTTGGTGATGTCGTCGTGCGGATAATATTCGTGGTAGGGTTCCGTAAACATCATGTGCAGAAAATTCTGGCTGTACCCCAAGTCGCGCTTGGGATAAATGAGAGGCAACCCGTTTTTCATGCGGTACGCCATGGCGGCAATCGTGCGGACCTTAGACAATAGCAGTGCGGCTGCGTCGTCAAAATGCTCCAAATCCTGCTCGCGCTGGTTCGTAACCATCTGCGGATAATAGCAGCCAACAGAGTTTAGCAGCGACGATAGAATCGCCATTGGATGCGCCGTAAAGGGGAATCCCCCGTCGAAGAAATGCATCATACCCTCGTGCAGGCTTGCATTGCGGAGCACTTTCTGCGAAAATTCGCTCATTTGTTTGCGGGTCGGAAGGTTGCCGTAAATGATGAGGTACGCCGTCTCTATAAAAGTCGAGTTTTCCGCCATGACCTCGATGGGTATGCCCCTATACATCAACTTGCCTTTTTCGCCGTCTATGTAAGTGATTTTACTAATACACGACCCTGTATTGGCGAATCCTTCATCCAAGGTTATATAACCGGTTTGAGCGCGCAATTTGGTTATGTCTATGGCTTTTTCGCCCTCAGTTCCCACAACGATGGGAAGCTCGTAGGTTTTTTCGTCGAGAATTAATTTAGCTTTTTGCGTATCGCCCATAATGCTGTCCTACTTTGATGATTCTAGGAAATTCCTGTAAAGGGCAAGGCCTTTTTCCTGGCTCTTTTCAGGATGGAATTGGCAAGCGACCAAATTGCCGCAGGCAACGGCGCTTGTAAACTTGCAGCCGCCGTATTCGGTAGTTCCGAATGCAATGGCGGAATTATCTGTGTCCACATAATAGCTATGGACAAAATAAAATTGGTCGGAATCGGATATGCCTTTTAACATATCGTCGCGCACGCCCTTTTTAAAAAGAACATTGTCCCAGCCCATATGCGGAACCTTAAATTTGCGCTCAAGATTGAATCTGCGAACGGCTCCCTTGAAAATGCCAAGACACTCTACGCCGCCTTCCTCTGAGTACTCGAATAAAACCTGAAGGCCAAGACAAATACCAAAAAACGGCTTGTCGGCGGCAATCCAATCGCGAATTGCGGAATCGAATCCCGTGCGCTTTAGAAGTTTCACAGTGTCTATAATAGCGCCCTGCCCCGGAAACACGAGAATGCCGTCTTCTGAAATCTCCTTTGGATCGGATATTATGGAGGCTTCCGCGCCGACATGCTGCCATGCGCGCAATACGCTCATAAGGTTGCCCATTCCGTAGTCTATGACGGATACTTTCCGATTCTTTTCCATATTTAAACGGAGTAATAAAATCCGCGCGGCAAAAAATTGCGACAAAAAAAATATCCTAATAAAAAAAATTTTTTAAAAATAGGTTGCCGTAAATGGAATAATTTCGAATATGGGATTTAGAAGTTTATGGAAAATTTTTTGATAGACGGATTCAATCTCGGCTTCAGGTGCTTTTACGCAATGCCCGATCTGTCGCGTTCGGACGGATTTCCCACGGGCGCTCTCCACGCGTTTTTCGCTAGCCTCCTCAAGCTGACATCCATAAATACTCCGCACAACACGGCGGTATTTTTCGACAGGGGCGGCTCTGCAAGGCACTTGGAGATTTTTCCAGAGTACAAGGCAAACCGCGCCGAAACTCCCGACAGGTTTAAGCGCCAAATTCCGTCTATGAAATACCTCTGCGAAATTTTTGGATTCGAGAAGGTAGAGAGCGAGGGCGTGGAAGCAGACGATCTTCTTGCGAGCGTGGCGACACGCCTAAAGAGCGCGGGAGAAAACGCCACCATAGTAAGCGCCGACAAGGACTTCGCCCAATTAATATCGCCAAAAATCCGCCAACTGCTGCCGCCCACGCCCAAAAACAAAGAGTGGGTTGAACTTGACGCAATAGGGGTCAAGACGAAGTTCGGGGTTTCGCCCGCGCAGATTCCGGATTTTCTGGCGCTGGTCGGAGATTCCGCAGACAATATTCCGGGACTTGATGGGGTTGGACCTAAAACTGCCGCAAAATGGCTGAAGGATTTTGGGGATTTGGATACAATAATACGCCGCTACGACTGGCTAAAGCCCGAAAAATATAGGGCCGTTGTGCGCGATTGCGAAAGCGATTTGCGGCGCAATTTAAAGCTTGTAACGCTGGATACTTCCTTGGATGTTACAATTCCGCAGACAAAGCGCCCGGATTTCGACGAAATAATAAATTTCTTGGAAGAAATGGAGATGAAAAAATCTTTGACCGCCCTGCGCAAATTTGCAAAAGAACAATACCAGACCGAGCTATAGCAAAAAAAAATAAAAAAATTAAAAAAAACGCTTGACATTGTCTAAAAAAAGGCAATTGTTAAGCATGAAAATAAAAGAATTTCTCCTACGGGAGATGGGGTAAATAAATAAAGTAGAAAACAAACTGGTCGGCAACGTGGGGGTACGTTGCCGACCTTCTTTTTGCCAAGCGGTTCCGGTTTCTTGCTCCGCTGAAAAAAAACGAAAAAAATTCGGTGGACAAAATACATCGGCGGCCAAATAATCCGCGCAAATGTTCATACCGTCTAAAGATAGAATCACAGGGAAGAAAATCAATTTTATGGCGACATGCCTTTGCGACGCCATATATTCTGACGCAGCAAAGAATTCTGCAAGCATATTGCGCAAATTCGCGGAAGTTGTATTTGAGCAAGACCAAACCTGTTGCGGACAGCCCGCTTTCAACAGCGGCGACTTTGAAAGCGCGCGCAAAGTAATCCGCCACACTATGAAAGTGTTTTCCGCCAACGACTATCCAATTATAGTCCCCAGCGCATCATGCGCGGCTATGCTCTACCACAGTTCAAAAATTGCCTTCCGCGACGCCGACGTTCAAGAGCAACGCGCGGTCGAATCTTTTGCGCGCCGCATATGGGAGTTCTGCGACTACCTTGCAAACGGCCTTGGCGTGCGCGAAACGGGAGGCAAGCTCAAGGCAAAATTAGCCGTCCATAATTCATGCCACAGCGCCGGCAGCGGAACGCCCGAAGCAATGAAAATCCTGCTAGGGTCGATAGACGGAATAGAGTTTGCGGATTTTCCTGGAAATTCGGACTGCTGCGGATTCGGCGGAACTTTTTCAGTAGTATTTCCGCAAATATCATCCGAGATGGGATTGAACAAAGTCAAAGCCATAAGCGGCACAAACCCAGACTTTATAGTGTCTGCGGACACGTCCTGCCTAATGCATCAAAAGGGAATAGCCGAACGCAACAAAATTCCGTATCCCGCAAAACATGTTTCGCAAATACTGTATATGGCGATGAAAAACGGAGGTGCAATCTAATGGAAATCCAGCCCATAGACCAATTTTGCAAGGAATTAAACCCTGAAACAAAGAAAGCCCTCACCGATGCCGGAATAGGCAGCACGCTTGGCCGCGAAGCCTGCCTAAACGCGGCGTATCCCGAAACAGGAAAGACCGAACATCTGCGCGAACTGGCAAATGCCATAAAATCTGTGAGCTTTGCAGAAAATTTAAGAAAAGCCGCCGATTCCCTAGAGGCAAACGGAATAAACATTATTTTTGCCGAAAATGCGGCAGCCGCGCGCGATGCAATACTTCAAATCTGCCGCCAAAAAAACGCCCGCAATATCGTCAAAGTCAAAAGCATGACGACAGAGGAAATAGAATTAAACGAATTTCTAGCCAATAATGGATTGGACGTTGTAGAAACCGACCTCGGAGAACTTATAATACAAATAGAACACGAACGCCCGTCGCACATAGTAAAACCCGCGATACACAGGCGGCGCGAAGACATTGCCGCGTCTTTTGAAAAGCATTCTATAGCGCCCTACGACGACGAACCGTCCCATATAACTTTAAACGCCCGCAAATATCTGCGCAAAAAATATTTTTCAGCCGACGTCGTAATAAGCGGCGCAAATTATGTGCTTGCGAAAGAGGGAGCGATAGTGCTCGCAACAAACGAAGGCAACGCCAGATTTTCAATGGCGGGAGCCAAGACCCACATTGCAATAGCCGGATTTGAAAAAGTCATACCCTCTGCAAAGGAATTGGCAGTATTTTTAAACCTTCTTGCCAGAAGCGCAACCGCCCAAAACAGCACAGTGTACACGGATTTTGTATCCGGGGCGGGCGCGGCAAAAAACAGTCCGCAAGAAATGTTTGTGATATTTCTCGACAACGGCAGAAGCGACATCCTAAAGAGCGAATTTTCCGACATTTTAAAATGCATGCGCTGCGGCGCATGTATGAACCGCTGCCCCGTGTTTAGGCTAGTCGGCGGGCACGCCTACCGCGCGGTCTATCCGGGCCCGTTGGGAATAGTATTGTCTCCGCTGCTTGCGGGAAGCGATATTGCAAAATTTGCAGACCTGCCCAAGGCCTGCTCGCTATGCGGGAAATGCGCCGACGTATGCCCGGCAAAAATTCCGCTTCCGGATTTAATCCTCAAAATGCGCGACAAAATAAAGAAAGCGCAGATTCCCGTTCCAAACGATATAAATTTCAAGCCTTGGGCTTTCTTTGCGTCGTCTTCAAAATTATGGCGCGCGCTTTTGCCTCTAAACAGAATCGCAAACCTCGCTCCTTTGGACGCAATAAAATTCGGGCCGCTTGGCAGATGGTTAAAATTCCGCACGCTGCCTAAATTTAACGGCGGAGACTTTAGAAAATGGTTTAATAAAAATGGATAAGCAAACTTTCATAGACAGAATATCCGCAGCCGAAAGCGCTGAAAGAAAAGCTGCCCCGCTTCCCAATTTTTGCGCCGAAGACACAACCTCAACAACCCAGGCGCTTGGAAGTCCGGCGGAAGCATTTGAACGAAACTTTAAGGCAAACCACGGAGAAATAATTCGCGGAATCGAAAACATTGCCGAATTTTTGAAATCCAAAGGCTGTAAAAAAGGCATAATAGACGCGAAGCTGGAAAACACTTTCAAACTGGAAGAAGATTTTGAAATTTCGCGCGAGTTCGACAGAAATAATCCCGAATCTTTCGATTTCGGCCTAAGCAAAGCATCTTTCGCCATAGCCGAAAGCGGAGCAATAGTTCTGGAAGACACGGATACTTCCGACAGGCTCGCAACAATCGCTCCGTGGGTCCACGTAGCTGTTTTGAAAGAATCAGACATTCTTCAGACTATTTCCGACGCGCTCGCGCGACCGCTTGCAAAACCGTACGCGATTTGGATTTCAGGTCCTTCAAAAACGAGCGACGTCGAGGGCGTGCTTGTGGAAGGAGTCCACGGGCCAGGAATCCAGGCTGTTTTTATTGCGACAGAGTAAGCTTTTGTTTCTTTAGGCACAAAGAACATTGCGCAAATCCATATCTATTACGCTAAGCTGCGCCCTTTGCTGCGAACGAAAAAGTTTTCTCCTCAAAAACGCATTTTCCGACAAATGCGCATTTTTCAAGCGGGCACCGCCTCAAAAAAAAGAAGCCGGCAACACGCCTAAAAACTGCGTCCAGCGGGAATTACCATAACCTTAAATAACTAAAATTACCAGTATTCAAAAAAAAAATTTCCCCAATTTAAGCAAATCCCGCAAAAAAAATTATACGCTTTGCGCGCAACTAAAATGTGCGCATATAAAACGCCCCCCCGCATTTTCTATCAATCGCGCAATTATATCCTTGCGCTGCTATCTTTGCGTTGCGTATAAAATTCGTATTTTAAGCCAACTTGCAAAATAAAACTATGCTATAACTTTTGCAAACTCGCTCTTTTGAAGCGCAATAAGCATATTAAATATTTGCAGCTTTATCATATCCGCAACAGATAAAGCTGCTGTTTATTGGGATTACCGCACGCCTCTTGAATTATTTTCAGCCAAGTTCATTCTGAAAAAAATTTTTCACATTGAATGCAGAATCCGTTTTTAAAGCAAAAAAAACGCCTCTTTCGTAGAGGCGCTTTTTGAAAGAATCCGTTTTTACGGTTAGCCGAGATTGACTCTGGACGGCAAGAATTCCGGATTGTAGTTGTAAAGCGAACGAACATATTTGTTCGCTTCCGGACAATCGGAGAATTCCATCTTTTCGGGAATGTATGAAATTTCCCTGCCCTGTTGCGTAAGAGCGACCATTCCAAGGAGAGCCATTTCGGTAAACGGAGCCGCATAATCGAAGTTGCCCATCGGCTGTTTTCCGGCAATGCAGGCTCTTGCCCATTCCAAGTGGGCGTTTCCGGGAGTTTCGGAACGCGCAATCGAAGGCTTGGGCAGCGAACCCGATTTCTTGAGAGCAACCATTCTTTCGCGGGGATATACCATCGTGCCAAGGCCGTATTCGTTTGTATATACGGTTTCTTTTGTGCCGACGATAAATGTGCAATTTGCCCTTTCCCAAGGATTCTTCGGATTCGGCTTGAGGTAGGAAGGATCAACTCTCTTGATTTCCTTCGGCCTTCTGCCGCCGTCATACCAGTGCAAACGAATGCGGTTGTTTACGCCGCGCTTGTTGACAAATGTCATAACCGAAGACGCTTCTTTCGGCCAGCTGTAATCATTGAACGGCGTAGAGTTGGCAACGACCTTCGCCGGATATCCGAGATCGAAAGCCGAATAGGGAACGTCGAGGAAGTGGCAAGCCATATCGCCCGCGGCTCCCGTGCCGTAATTGCGAAGTCCGCGCCAGTTGAAGGGAACATAGTCTTTGTTATATTCCTGGAACGGAGCAACACCCAACCAGAGCTTGTGGTCGTGATACGCCGGAACCGGTTGGGCCGGCGGAACAGCCAAGTCGCCTTGCGGCCATATCGGGCGGTTTGTCCAGATGTAAATATCTTCAATTTGTCCGAGAATGCCGGCGTCGTACCATTCTTTTATTAGGCGCCAACCTTCGTTTGTGTGGCCTTGGTTGCCCATCTGCGTAATGACGCCGGCTTCTTTTGCCAAACGCTTCATTTCGTTGCACTCCCAAATGGTGCGCGCAAGGGGCTTCTGGCAGAAAACGTGTTTGCCCTTGGCGATAGACCATGCGGCTATTGGATAGTGCATATGGTCGGGCGTCGAAATCACGACGGCGTCAATGTCCTTATCCATTTTATCGAGCATCACGCGGTAGTCGCGGTAGCGCGGAACGAAAGGCATTTCCTTATAGAATTTTGACGCTCTGTTGTCGTCGACGTCGCAAAAAGCAACTATCTTTACTTCGGGAGCGTTTCTCAAATTGTCCATTGCCTGGCCGCCTATACCGCCGACGCCTACGAGAGCCACATTGAGCTTTTCATTCGGTCCTTTTTGCTTGCCAATACTCCATGTTGGCAAAAGCATCAAACCGCCCATCATCGCGGATCCTTTGATGAAATTTCTGCGTGTAATCATTATAATTTCCTCATTTATATTAGTTAAATTTACATATGCCCAACTGCCGCCGCGCAGCAAACACGCCGCGGCAACGCATATGCGTTCGTTTGAATCTAGTCAAAATATTTAAAAATTTTTATTTTACGTCAACACTTTTTTGGAATAAAGAATTAAATATGGAAAATGAAATATGCCTAATTTTCACTACTACAAACAGCCGCACAAAAGCTGAAACAATCGCCGAAACCCTGGTATCTGAAAAATTGGCCGCTTGCGTACAGATAGGCTCCGAAATAAAATCCGTATATGTTTGGGAGGGCAAATCTTACAATGAAACCGAATTTCCGATTACAATAAAGGCTTCGGTTTCAAGGCTCGACGAGCTTAAAGCAAGGTTTGCGGATTTGCACAATTACGAGTGCCCCGAATGGGTTTGCTTAAAGGCCGAAGCTAGCGCCGGATATTTCGATTGGGTTGAAAAGTCCTGCAAAAATCCAGCCTTGTAAAAAAAACATAATAGTTGCCGGACAGCATACTCCGCCGCGTTTAAAGGGAAGATATTTTTACGGAAGGCGCCTCAAGGGAATCAAAATTTTCCGTTTCATCAGCCTTAAAATTTTCAGGAGCCGAATCTGCGTAAAGTCCGGTTTCAATTCGCCCAACTTCGTTGTTGTCAATAAGGAACAAAAGGGGCGTTATTGCAAAGGAACATCCCGTTACAAGCTGGGTCAGCGCAATAGCCGCAAATATTAGGGCGAAAAATTTCATAAAGGAGTATATCAATGAAGCTTTTGCCGCGCCTATGCAAGACCATTTTTTATTTTTGCGTGTAAATGATAAAATTTGGCGCAAAAATTATTTTTTTTGCGATTTAAATTTATTTGCGTCCGCGGCGCTAAATATTCTATGGTTGTGCGCATTTTATGATATTGCTTATTTTCACAATCGCATTGACAGTTATAACATCGGCGTTTTGCTCTGCGCTTGAGACTATGGTCTTGAACGCTACTCCGCTTGAAATTGAAAATCTCAAAAAAATTTCAAAACAACGCGGAATGATGCTGGAAGAATTTGTGCGCAATATAAACCGCACGGTTTCGGCGATTATGGTCGTGAAAACTTCCGCAAACGTACTCGGAGCATCCCTCGCGGGATTCCAGTTTTCGATAATTTGCGGAGACGAAATTCCCGCTAAATATTTGTTCCCGGTAATATTGACAATTGCCGTACTTTTCTTTTCCGAAATTCTGCCGAAAAATATCGGAATCTTATACCGCCCTGCCCTGCAGAGAAATCTCGCCTACCCGCTGTATTTGTTGAGCGGACTCATAATGCCGATATCTAAAAGTTCCGAATGGCTAATAGGAAAAATAACCCCGCGCAAAAACGACGCCCCGACGAGCGACGACGAAATACTTTTGCTTGCAAATAAAGGCGAAAAAGACGGTTTAATATCCGCTCAAGAGCGCGATTTAATAGCAAATTCCCTGTCTCTAGACGACGTCGCCGTTTCCGAAATAATGACGCCGCGCACGGTAGTCATGGCGTTTGAAGATACCGCGACAGTCTCAGAAACTTTCAAAGCGCATCCCGAGATAAATTTCTCAAGAATTCCCGTATACCGCGGAACAATAGACAATATTGTCGGCATCGTCCGGCGGCGCGACATTCTGACGGCGATGGCAAACGACAAGCACGACAGCCTCATATCCGATTTCATACAACCCGCCGTATTTGTACCAGAAAACGGAAGCGCCTTGTCTGTGCTGAGGCAACTGATAAAAAAGCACCAAAAGATGGGAATAGTCGTCGACGAATTTGCCTCTTTGACAGGAGTGATTACGCTCGAGGATATTTTTGAGCATCTGCTTGGTTCGGAAATTTTCGAGACCGACGACATAGCCGTCGACATGAGGGAACTAGCCCGCAACAGGGTCAACAAATCAAAGGCAAAAAATGTCAAAAACTCCCGCAAAAGAAGCTGATTGCCACTCTGCACGCTCCCGCCGCGTGCCGGCCGAATGGGAACGCCAATCGGCGGTTTGGATGACTTGGCCGTGCAAGCCCGACTGGTGGGCGTCAGCGCGCGAAGAATCCCTTGAATCCTTTGCTCGGCTGGCTGCGGTTATTTCCCGCTATGAGAAGGTAAAAATCAACTGCGCGGAACCTTCAAAAAATTGCGCTGCCGGCTATTCAGACTCCCGCGACGCCGCAATTCGGATTGGCGAAGCCGGCGGCAACATTGCAAACGTCGAATTTTACGACATTCCCACCAACGATGTTTGGTGCCGCGACAGCGGCGCGGTTTTCGCGCTGTCATGCGACAATGCGCTGCTGGCGCTGGACTTCAAATACAATTCTTGGGGGGGGAAATTTCCCCCGTGGGAACTCGACGACGCACTTGCTGCCAAAATGGCAAAAGCCGCAAGCGCCGAAACCGTGGACTGCCGAAAAATAGTTTGCGAGGGCGGAGCTTTGGAATTTGACGGGGAAGGCGCGCTTTTAACAACCGAGTGCGTAATTTTAAATAAAAACCGCAATCCAAACATCTCAAAAGCCGAAGCCGAGTTTTTTTTGAAGGAAGCCTGCGGAGTATCCAATGTAATCTGGCTGCGCGACGGGCTCTTCGGAGACGATACCGACGGGCACATAGACAATCTTGCCCGTTTTACTCCAAGCGGAAAAATATTGGCAGCCACCTGCGAACCTTCAAACGCTTCGCACGCAAATTTGCGCGAGAATCTGGAAATTTTGAAAAACACCGCAAACTCGCAAGGCCATCCGTATGAAATCCTCGAGCTTCCCGTGCCATCCGAACCCATCATAGCCAAGGGATACAACGGCGAAGACAGAATTTTGCCCGCAAGCTACGCAAACTATCTCATAGTAAACGGTGCCGTTATAATGCCCGCCTACATGCAAAAATCCGACGCCATCGCCGCGGAAATCCTGCAAGGAGCGTTTCACGGAAGGGAAATAGTCCCGGTGGACTGCCGCGTTTTTCTAATGGAAGGCGGCGCAATACACTGCCTGACCCAACAAGAACCAGCATCGGACAAATAAACTTGAAAAATATTTCAATAAAACCAAACTTTCAAACATGTCAGAAGATCATTCTAGTTCGGAAAAAAAATTCGCCCCGTCCATATCCCAAATAATATCCGCCGCAAAACGCCTGCCATCTCCGGATTCCTGCGATAAAATTTCCTACTCCACTTTTATTGACGGCGAACGCGGCAAGCAGATAAATTTTGAGCGCATAAAAATATTAAAACCCGACGGGACCAAAGTTGTAAAATGGTCGTTCAAGGGAAGAATTATGATAGAATCCAAGTACGTGGGCAACAAAGAGGGCTAGCGCGGGAAAAAATTTTGTCAAAACCATGCAAAACAAAACTACCATGAACAAGCTACCAAACCTTTTGACGGCGGGCATATGCGCATTTCTGCTATCCGCCTGCCAAGCGGCGGAAAACGTCGGCGAGGACGCCGAAAAAACACCGATTGGCTCGGTTATAACCGGAGAAACAACCACGGCAAATTCCTACATAAAAAAAGTCAGCGAAAAGAACAAGTCGCTGGACAGGGACACTTGGCGCCCGCAGAGTTCCGAACGCTTTTAATTAAGGACGCCGTTTAAAACGCCGCTAAAATCCAATGGGAGAAAAAGACAACTTCTTCCTTCTGGGCGCAGACGAATTCAAAAGCCGCCTGGCCTCGGCAGGCTTTGAAAAATACCGCGCCGCGCAAGTATTCGACGCCGTCTACAAAAATAAAATTTTCGCCCCCCTTGAAATTCCTGCTATTCCGCAAAAGCTGAGGGAATGGCTTTTGGAAAACTTTCAATTTTGCGCGGCGGAAATGGTCGGGAAAAAACAATCCGGCGACGAAACAAAAAAATATCTGTTTGAATTAAACGACGGAAATTTTGTTGAATGCGTACTGCTTAAGGCCCCGACCGACGACGGAGGGATAAGAAAGACTCTCTGCATGAGCACGCAAGTAGGCTGCGCATGCGCGTGCAAATTCTGCGCGTCGGCACTCAGGGGATTTGTGCGCAACCTGACTTCTGCCGAAATAATTTCGCAAGCGCTGCCGTTCATAGAGGAAACAACCGCAGGCGGGAAAAAGTCCCGAAAATTCGAGTTTGAAAATATTGTGGTGATGGGAATGGGAGAGCCGCTTATAAACTATCAAAACCTTATGCCGGCTCTAAGCGTCTTCAACTCGGCGGAAAAATTCGCGTTCGGAGCGCGGCGCATAACAGTATCTACTTGCGGGATTGCCGACAAACTTGAAAAGCTCTCCGAAGACGGGTTCCCCTACCGACTTGCGATAAGCCTGCACGGAGCCACCGACGAAGTGCGCGGGCAAATAATGCCCATAAACTCGCGTTTTCCGCTTACCCGCCTGCTTGCCGCAGCAGAGAAATTCTCAAAAAATTGCGGCAGGATGATTACACTTGAATACATACTTATAGAAAACGTAAACGATTCTTTCGAGCAGGCACGCGAACTCGCAAAAATAGCCAGACGCCTTCACGCCCACATAAATTTAATTCCCTACAATAAAGTTCCGGCGCTTCCGTGGAGGCGCAGCGACGCCGGCAGGCGCGCGGCTTTCGCAAAAATTCTGGACGGGGCGGGAGTATCATATACGCTCCGGCGCGAAAAGGGGTCAGAAATCGATGCCGCGTGCGGCCAGCTCGCCCTAAAGAAGTCGCTCGGCCCGCAATAGGCAAATACGTCCGGGAATAAAAAACCTCGCGCCTTAAAAAGTGCCGCCGCATGCAAAACAAAGTTTCCGCGCGCAAAAGTAAAAAACAAACGCCTCTTTGCTCGTTTTGCTGCCGGCATATTGCGCTTTGAAGTTCCCATATGGGTTGTCTGTGTTTTAGGGAAGCAAAACAAACGCCTTCAATGCGCAACAAAACTCTATAAAATAAAAGCTCCGCACGGCAGCGCGGCGGAGCTAATTTAAATTATTTAATTTTCCCGCTATCTGCGCCTGCGAAAGGCTGCAAATCCAAGCGCGAGCATACCCAGCGCAGCGGCTATTTCCGAAGGTTCTGGAATCGACGAAAATGCGTACGAACCAAATCCGTCAACTATGATGCTAGCCATCTCTCCGTCGTAAGATATGTCGGTTTCAAGCTGAGTCCATACGTCGCTGCCGGATTCCTTGTGCCATGCAACTATTTGTGAAACGTCCAATCCCTCGCCGACATAGGCGCTGAACACAACGCTGAAATCCAACGCGCTGTCATAGCTTGCGGCAACGTCAAATCCCGACAAAAATTGTCCTTGAATGTTTCCTTTGTCGGAAACTGCCGAAACCGATTCGATTGTTATTTTTGCATCTCCCATTTTAGACACGTCGAAATCCATAACGAGATTCTCTCCGCCGGAAGAGTATTTTACCGTCTGCACGTCAGTGTCGGCGGAACCGACCGCAAGTCCGCTTGAGGCTTCCGCGCTGGCGCCTGCGGTAAACACCCTGTTTTCATAAAATCCACCGAATGCCGCAACCGACCCCGAGCCATTGTAAGAAGCCATTGAAACAGTTTCGCGGTCAGAAAGCGTCCCGCGCTTTAATGACAAGACTCCGTCGTTGACAACCGCCGAAGACGAAAGCGCGCCAGACGACAGCGCAACGCCCAAATTAGCACCCGCCGCTATATTTATGGAACCCGCGCCA
>CALXLN010000033.1 GCA_944389215.1 uncultured Opitutales bacterium | reverse complement strand
AACGGTTCAAATCAGCCCCGTATATACTTCCTCCGTTCATTTCAAACTTTGAGGAACCAGTTATCGTAGTGTTTAGAGAGCCTCCCCCGTAAAGGCTGTGCGACCAATCCCCCGGCAAGACTTCGCCGTCGTTAAATCGGAAGTACGTGTTTCCCGTTACAGTAACGCCTTCGGAACCGCCGCCATAAAGGTATAAATCAGGATTTGACACGCTGGAATACAAGTTGAAAGTTCCCCCGTTTATGTACAAAGAAGATCCGCCGGTTGTATCCTCCTGTGCGGCATAGATTGCGGAATCGTATGTTCCGCCGTCTATCACCACCGGACTGCTTGCGCAAACAGTTTCCGATTCAAGCAAAAAAGCCCCTGCAAGCAGCGCAAAGAGCGGTATATTCAATAAATTCTTTCTCATATATATTTATTTGTTGTTTATAGGATTTGCATTCTATTTTAAGAGGGATAATAAACGCGGCCGAGATTGTTATTCTTCTGCCGATTCGATACAAATGGGAATGAAAACAAGTAGACCTAAAAACATCCTCTCCCGCGACACTCCCCCAAAATATCATTTCATAAATGTTGCGCAATAATTGCACAAAACGGCTTACGATGTCAATGAGATTTTACTATCGTATAACAAAATAAAACCGGCGGACGAATCCGGCGGACGCAAAGATTTACGGCCTAAATGCGTTTATTATCCTGCTGCCTCGCCGGAATTTTTATTTTTCGACGATTCAATAACGCATGGGAAACGCCGGCAACAAACGGCTCAAAAAAACGCCTTCCCCGCGCGGGGGAAAAACTCAATTTTATGGGAAATTTATTCTGCCTATAAAACGGCGTTTCTCTCTTTTATCACTATCCGCCGGTTTTTTTATGCCGGCTTCTTCTTTATCTCCTTAGTTTCCGCATTTTTCTTGCCCTCGGATTTTTTCCTCGCTTCAGACTTTTTCTTTGCAGCTTCCACGCGCTCTTTTGCCTTGGCAAGTTTTTTCTTTAAGTTTTCAGCTTTCTGCGGGTTTTCAAAGCCCTTTTCTTTTGTGAAATAATCAATCAAAACGCCGTACGCTTTTACGCTGAATTTCGGATTTTTCGCAGTGTCGGCGACCTTTTCAAACTCGCCAAGCCAAAACAGCGAAATTTCCTTGTCGGGCGGCAGAGCCGGATTGTCGACAATATCGGTGCCGTAAACTTCCCTGTTCGGATTAAACCACTCCGCATACGATAAAAACGGATACCAGACCCCGCATTTGTAGGTTTTTATTTTTCGAACCGCCGCTACAATCTCTCGAACCTTTTCTGGAGATTTCTCAACGCCAATCCCCTTCATATGGCAATACGCCAAAACTCCGTACGCCCTCCAGAGACCTATTTTCCTTCCAAGTTTTGAAGCGATGGCTTTATTCAGATAATCTACGGCTTCCTTCGGATTTTTCTCAGAGCCCAAGCCATACATTTTAAGCAGGGCAATATCGACTTTTGCGTCGACTGAATCCGGCTCGGACTCGAGCCATTCGCATGCCAATTCAAACGCCTTTTTGCGGTCGCTTTCTTCCGGAGAGTTCTTCAGAATTCTAATGGCGTCGCCAAAGCCCCAATAATCTTCGTCCTTGGCGTAATCCTCCTTTTTGCGTTGGCGGGCAAACTTTTCGTAGTATGAAGCCGCCTTTTTTAAATCCCGCTTCATATATTTTCCCTCCTCTAGAAGAATTGCATAGCTGCGCAAGGAATCTACATTCGGATTTTTAGACGATATAACCCGCTCCAGAAGCTCCACTCCGAATTCGGGGCATTTCGGAGCGCCCTTGAAGTTATAAATGCAGCAGTCGCCGCATATCAATTGTTCCGAAAATTGCGTAAAATCATATTCATAGTTATAGGCTTTTTCCGCGAGCTCCACATACTTGCGAGCCATTTCGCCAGACTTCTCCACGCCCCATCCGTTTTTGTACATCAGCGCCGTCCAAATACAGCTTGAAGTGTCAGTCCAACCTTTCTTATCCGCGCCATTTTTAAAAATTTCGAAGGCCTTTTTATAATCGCGGGCAGTGCCTCTGCCGTTAAAATACATAGCCCCCAACTCTGCCGAGGCAAGCGTGTGCCCAAGTTCCATCATCTGGGAATATATTTTAAACGCTTTCTTGTCGCCCTCCGGCGTATTTAAATTGAAGAAGCGGCGCGCCGCATACGCCATTGCATTTGTGTTTTTTTCTTTTATGAACGCCCTTTCAAATTTGTCGTATAAGGCGGATTCACCATTTTCCGAGAGGTAATCAAGAACATAAATTGATATCGAGCTGAGACTGCGAGCGGGAATGTCTTTGATTTTTTCAATAACAAGCTCTTTCGGGATTTTGACCTTGCAATAATCCACGAAGTTGCATCTGCCAATGGAATTTGCCAATATGTATTCAGCGTTGGAATTATATCTATTCGCATCTTTCTTTTTCAAGGCGGCAAAAAAACGGTCATAATATTTTAGCGCCAAAGCCTTGTCCTCCTTTACCCCCATACCATAATAATACATTTCCGCAAGGATAGTGGAATAGTTGATGTCTGAAGGATTATCTTTGTTTAATTCTTTGTATAATTTTAGTGCCTCCGCGTAATTGCCCGCCGCCTTTTCTTTTTCAGCCAACGTCCGTTTTATAAGGGAGCTTTTAGTATTTTTTTTGTTTGCCGCGCGCAAATCTTCCAGGCTGTTTTTTTCAATGTAATACGAGTTATGGAAATTGCCATTATCGTTTTTATTCATAGACTGCGAAAACAAATTAAACCTGCTTTGCGTTTGCATATCATCTATCGAATCGAAATAGAACATTTTGTAATCAGGGCCGCGCCCGCTCACATTGCAACTCTCGCCGGCTGCCTCAATATAAGACGAGCTCAGCTGCGGATTGTTTTTCATTTTCGGATTGCCCGAATATGCGTACGCGAGCAACATATTTGCGTCCGATGCAAGTTTTGGGTCTTTGGCGCAATTTTTTATAAAATCCAATATCTCACCAAATTCCAGCGGCGATTTTTGCGCGTCGGCATTGAACAGTCTAAAAGCCGCCCAATATATGGCGCCTTTGTTATTTTTAGAATGCTTGGACAAAAATTCAAGAACCTTTGGAGTGTATGTGTAGTCAAAATTCTGCAAGAACGCGTCGTCTTTGGTTTCTTCATACCGGGCGATATTGTAATCGGCTGAATTAAAGCGCCAATTTGGGATAGGAAGTTTTAATTCTTCGGCCAAACTGCAATAGCGATCAATTTCTTCCGCCGTTCCATAGATAACGCCGACCAACTCTATAATAATTCTTACAGCCTCCGGATAGCGCTCGGCGGCAAGCGCCTTAAGTTCTTTGGCGGCCTCGTCGATTTTGTTTTCCGAAACGCATGCAAGAGCATATAGAACCCTGTTTTCTTGAGTCTTGGGCAGAGACTTGAAATAATCCGAAAATTCGCTGGATGATGCAATGCCGCATTTTTCCTGCGCCGCATTTTGCGCAAATTTTTTGCAGGCATCGCTCTTAGCTTCTTTGGAGTTGCATTTTGCGGACGCGGAATCCAAAGCCCCCTCTGTAACGGAGTTTTTTATTTTTTCAGGCGCCGAAGAAGAATGCGCGCCCGTTTGCCCGTTTTTCGGCAAAACAGTGGAAGCTTCTAAAACTGCTCCGCCTTTTAAAACTGCTATGCCGTTTGAATCCAGATGTTTTTTTATGATGGAAAGCTTTCTTTGTATGGACTTCTCCCTATCGGAAGGATCCTCAACATAATGCCTAAGCCGCATATCGCCCAAGTCGACAGACTTCTTGGCGCACTCAAGCGCAAGAGATTTGTCGGGCTCGACAAGGTATTTCCCATATCCTATTGGTATTCCATTGTTGTAGATTTCAAACAGCCTTATAAATGCCTTAGCATAACCTAAGTTCGCCGCCGTGCGATATTTTTGCAAGGCGGAATCTATGGAATCTGTTTTTACGGTGTAACCGTCCAGTGCAATGCCTTCTGGCGCGTTTGTTTTCAACAAATCCAAATCGCCAAGCAGCTTGTCCGCCTGCGCCATCCAAGCCCACTCATTGTCGATATGGCTTGCCTTGTCGGCGTGCATGCGGGCTTTGCCTGCGTCGAAATCGACCGGCATGTTCAGTATGCTAAAAGTGGCGTTTCTAGAGTTGCCTCCTTTATAGAGTTCGGCAAGAGCCAAATGCGCGTATTGGCTTCCTTCATCGGCGAGATTATCAAGGATTGAAATTGCCTCTTTTGCTTTGTCGTTATTGTATTTGCCTATTGTGTACTTTCCAACATTGATGGATTTTAGATACAAAGGTTTCTTAGCGTATTCAACTTTCCCTATCTCGTCGGAAGCCGATTTTAAATCATCCAAAGAT
>CALXLN010000032.1 GCA_944389215.1 uncultured Opitutales bacterium | reverse complement strand
CGCATATGATGCGCAGGAGAGTGGCTTTCCACCATAGCGGGCTTTCCGCATTCCAACGCGCCGAAGTTGTGGAGAAATACGCGCGCGACGGAGATCTAAAAGTCGTTGTCGCGACAACCGGGCTGGGTGCGGGAGTTAATTTTTCGATGCGCAGCGTAATAGTCGCCGACCGCCAATACGAGGCCGCAGGCAAACCTGCAATGCTGCGCCCAGACGAGCTTCTGCAAATGTACGGACGCGCCGGAAGGCGCGGAAAAGACAAGATGGGATTTGCCGTATCAATACCGTCCAAACCGAGCCTTTCCGAGGCGCATCCCGCAATAATAAGGCGCGCCGAGTACGTGGATAGCGCATCTATTCTGCGCATAATGGCAAACGCAGCAGACGAAAAACATTCCCCCGCAAAAGCGGCAAAAGATTTCTGCGCGCGCCTGTTCCGCTATCCGCCCATTGAGCTGGGGTTTGAGGACGCCGCACAAAACCCTTCTACATCGGCCGCAAAAATAGATTCCGCCAACGCAGTCTTGCGCACGGAAATCCTCAATTCAAAAAATCTTTGGGAAAGAAAAAAGCCTTCAGCTATAGAAAAATTGGATAATGTCCTGTATTATAACAACGGCAATTGGGACGTTTTTACAAAGACATTCAAAGCTGTCGCCTCTCTGGGACGCGGCCGGCCATGCAAGTTGGGCGATGGCAGATTCGGCGTTAAAATGGTAATAGCAACGCAGTTTGACGAGGGATGGAGACTAACAAAATCCTTTGCGAAAATAGTCAGGCGGACAAAAAAAGCCGGAATGCTAAAAAACTTTTTCACCGACAAATTTCTGGGCTTAAAAAACCTCAAACGCAATGCCTGCAAGTTTTTTGAAATAGACTTTGCCGGCGCAAATCGCGCGGAATTTGAGGAGGAAAATTTTTCGCTGACAGCAAAAATAGACATAGGAAACTCGCGCATAAAAAGCACGGTGGATTCATATGGAGCGCGCCTCTATAATCCGCCCGAAAGGACGGAATTGGCGCAGGCGCGGCAAAATTTTGCAAAACTCGCAGGATTCTCCGCATCCGAATCACCGCGTGAAACAACTCCCGTAAAAACTTGGTTAAAACTCGGATTAATCGACGAAAATTCAATCCCCACAGCGCGCGGCAGAATATTCAGCCTCTTTAACGGAGGAGAAGGCTTGGCAATAGCCGCAGCCCTTGAAGACGATTCTTACGACGTGCGAGAACTCGCCTTTGACATAGCCAATCTGCGCGCCGGGCACCGCTTCTCAATGGCGCAAAAAAGCATATCGAGCAGACTGGCGGACGTATCGAGACTTGCGTACAATCTCGCTAATATCCGCGGATGCCTAAAGGCGGGGGTTCCGGTAACCTACGGCGACGGAGCTTCGGAAATTATGCGAGAACTATGCGCCGGCGCAAATTTTCAAGGCCTTGAATCAGACACACTAAAGCGCGGCGACATAGAACGCGCTTATTTGGAATGGCTCAGCTTGCTGCGCCATATTTCAAGCTCGCCAGACATGGAATGCCCCCGCTGGCTGGATTTTAAATTGGCCTGTAAAAATTTGTTATATTAAAAATACACAAAAATCTTGTCCAAAGAATTTTTTGGTGTTGCAAAAACAGCGCAATTCGGTTTTTTTTAAGGGTAATGAAGAATTTAGGTGAAAAATTGCAGGAAGCTAGAAACGCAATGGGGCTCTCCGTGAGAGACGCCGCCGATGCGACTCGTCTGCGCGCCGACGTAATAGAAAATATGGAGGCGGGCAAATTTGATTTCAAACTTCAGGAAATTTATAAACGCGGATTTCTCCGCATATACGCGACCTTCCTTAAATTGGATGTCGACGCCGTTCTCGCCGAATACACAGCCTTTTCCAAAGCGAACGGAGACCCCAAGAAAGCAAGGCACTTGCTTTCAAGAATGGCGGCTGTTCAACATTCTGAACAACAACAGGAAATTCCAGTTGGAGCTCCAACTCCGGAAGCGCTGGAGGCGCGTTTCGAAGAATCAGCGACACAAAGCGAAGACGGGAAAATCGACTCAGAAACGGAAGAAGACTCAATGCGTTACCTGAAGTTAGGCGCAATCTTCGTAGCGTTGGTGTTGGCGGTCGTTGTTATAATTTTGATTGTATCGTCGGCAGTGCGCTCCGAACCACCGGAAGAAAATCCGGATTTGGATATAAATGCGCAAATTTCAACACAGCCCGCCGATACAGCCCAAGTACAAGCTCCCAAAGCTTCTCAGGCATCCGGCGAGATTATATTGACAATAACGGCTGTTGGCGACACATACCTGCTTGCGTATCCGGAAAACGCCCCGACATCGCCGCTATTCAGCGGGCCTATCCAAGCGGGAGAAAGAAAAGAATTTAAATCTTCAGTCCCAATAATGGTGAAGCTTACCGACGCCGAAAGAATAAAGATGGAGCGCAATTCAAAACCTTTGGATTTAAAGAACGCAAAAGGCTTGCGTTTGTTTAAAATAGGATACGCAAAATAGAAAATCTTTTACCTATATTAAAGCCAAGGCGTTCGGGTCTTGGCTTTTTTAATGTGCGCCCACTAAATCCGCGCGCCGTTCACCATGATTGGAACGCTTCCAAACCGGGCTGAAAAACTCCAATACAAAAATATCCCGCAAAACGAAAAAGCTCCGCAAACCCCGCAATCCCCCCGCGATAACACCCGCGCAAATTTCAGCAAAATCCATGCCATATTCTCCGTCCAAACCGGCAAAACAGCGCTTGCAAAATATTTCCCAGACTGAAACGGCCGTTTCAGCAATCGGACGCCTTGCGCCACAAAGCCGAACAAAAAACATGCTGATTAGCAAGGGCAAACGCTGAAATAAAAACTTCTGACTGCGCCAAATGCGCACATTGTGTCCCCCGCTCTTTTTGCGCGAGACGAAAACCGACAAGGATCCAAAAAACAAATTTCAATAATGCTGAAACCTTCTAATCTTCCGGAAGAAAATCGTAAAGCATATAAATCTGCCTGCCTGTATTGTGGGCAGAATCTATAAATATAAATTTGCCGTCGGGCGTGGAGCGCGGGTGCAAGTCGCAGCGCCATTCTCCGGCGTATCCTTTGGGGCTTTTGAGCCTTGCAAGGTCGCGGCGTTCGCCGGTTTTCTCATTATAGATGTAGACAGTTTGAAAACCGTCCTTGTCAGGATAAGTGTCGTTTAAAATCCATTCGGACGCCCCCAAAAAAGTATTGTGGCCATTTCTGTCCATAACGCCCTTGCCGACATGTTCCACTTTTCCGCCTTCGGCGTCCTCAAAGCGGAAAAATCCGAAACCCTTGCCGGGAATTTTCGTCCAGGCTACTATATGTTTTTCATCCTCCCAAATAAAATGCGAAGTAAAATTGTAGGGATCTATTATGCGCAGATTTTTCCCGTCCGCATCCGCCGTAAACATGCGCGTGCCGAAACCTCCAACATTGGAATACTTTTGCGTCCTCTCCGAATCGGAATACCTCCACCTGTGTAAAAATATAAACCGTTTGCCGTCAGGAGAAACAAGAATATGGTTAACCCAATGCTTGGCGTCGTTGAAATCCGGATCATACGGGTTTGGTATAGCTGCGACTTGCGCAAGAGATATTATGAGTTTCGACTCTCCTGTAAGCAAATCCACCCTCCATATACCCGACTTTTCAGGAGCGTTTTCATCCGCATATTTGTCGGGCTCTCCCTTGTATCCGTAGCCGGGGCGGGTATCGTTAACGCGCGCAAAATCCAAAGTCAGCGCCCACTTGCCGTCAGGGCTCAATGCGTAAATATTGCTAAGCAATATCCGGATTTTTCCGGTTTTTATGTCGCATATTTTGGATACAAATTTACCGTCGACGCGGTCGTTCCAAATAACCAAAGAATCAGTTTTGGGAATAAACTGCAACTGGCAACCCTGCTGCCATCCCCAAGAAGAAGATGTTCCAAGTTTTATCCATTTGCATCCGTCTTTTAAATCCACCATTCCGATTTCAATTACATCCTTTTCGGTTGGAGAACGCCCTTCAAAATCCGTTTTCATCGCCAGAACGTAGCGGTTGGAAGGATCGCATTCAAGTTTGTCGTAATACGCAAACCAATGGTATCCAGGAGCAAAAGTTATCTGTTTATACGGGACATTAAATTTTGAGCCGTCGAAAATTTTTCCAAAAGCAGGGAAAACAAAACCAAAACCAATTAATATAATAAAAAACCAAAAACACTTGCGCATGTATTTACTGCTAATTGCCATATGAGAATTGTAAAGTAAAATTTACTTAAAAAAACAAAAAACTTAACGATTGTTTAGTTGACAAACAAAAAAATTTTTTATTTTTATAAGATATAATGAAAAATTTGCCGTTTTATCTGTCTTTATTATAACCGTTCCTCCGAAACAAAAAAAGAGATTTTACCGAAAGCGCAAATCCCCCCCCCTATAATGAATAATACTAATAAGACGCATAAACTTAAATAGATAGAAATGTTGACACTTTAGCAAATTGCCTCATAAATTTAAAACAATATTATAATATTTATCATGCCTGAAGAAACATATCAAAAATCCGCCAAGACAAAAGAATCCCCCAAAGGCCTGCGCGAAACAATCCGCAGTGCAATAGACTGGTTGAAAGTCAGGCAGGAAAGCGACGGCATATGGTGCGGCCCATTGGAAACCAATTGCTGCATGGAAGCCCAATGGATATTGGCAATGTATTTTATAGGGTTTGACGATCCCAAAAAACCAAAAGTATTGCAATATATATTGGATCGGCAGCGCGAAGACGGCGCATGGGACGTTTATTACGACTCGGAACATGGCGATATAAACACAACACTGGAATGTTACTTTGCTTTGAGAATCAGCGGATTTGATCCCGACGACCCCGTTCTTGTCAAAGCCCGCAAATGGCTGATAGAAAACAAATGGGTTGAAAGAATAAGGGTTTTTACAAAATATTGGCTTGCGCTTTTCGGCCAGTGGCCGTGGGCGCATACGCCGGTGCTTCCTCCGGAAATAATGTTTTTGCCGAAATGGTGCCCGTTTAATATTTACGATTTCGCCGCATGGGCGCGCGCGACAATGATGCCCATTGCAATTCTTACCGCGCGCAGGCCGATAAAGGAATTGCCCGAAGACTTGCAACTGGATGAACTTTTCCCCGAAGGCAGAGACAAAGCTGATTACCGCCTCCCCTGCAAAAATGAAAGCGGCATAAGTTGGGAAAACTTCTTTATGAAGCTGGACCATATGTTGCACGCATACAACCGCTCGCCCATAAAGCCGTTTAGGGAAAGCGCCATAAAACTAATCCTTCAATGGCTGCTAGAACACCAAGATGAAGACGGCGCATGGGGCGGGATTCAACCGCCGTGGATTTATGCGATAATTGTAATGCACATAGAAGGGTTCGCTATGGACCAAATAAATATGTCGCGGGCAATAGACGCTTTCAACTTGCATTGGCAGGTAAAGCGCGGCGACGGCATAATGTTGCAGGCCAGCGAAAGCCCCATCTGGGACACATTCCTGTCAATGACGGCTCTTATGGACTCGGGAGAAACGCCCGGCACATGTCCGGAACTGTTAAAAGCCCTAGACTATGTTTTGGCTAAGGAAAACCGCTACCACGGCGACTGGTCGGTAAAGCTTGGCAAACACGTAGAGCCCGGCGGATGGGCGTTCCAGCGCGCCAACAACTACTATCCTGATATCGACGATGCGGCGATTGCCATTTGCACGTTAAAGAGAATTCAAAAACTTCTGCCGCGCGAAACCACAAGAGCCCGGCGCGTGGATTCGGCAATCCGCCGCACAATCAACTGGATTTTAGCTATGCAAAGCTCTAACGGCGGATGGGCGGCGTTCGACAAAGACAACACCCGCGAACTTGTTACAAAAATTCCGTTCTGCGACTTTGGAGAGGTTCTAGACCCGCCAAGCGCCGACGTAACCGCGCATGTGGTGGAATCGCTTGCCATGTGCGGATTCTCGCGCAACCATCCCGCACTGGAAAAAGCGCTGAAATACCTATACTCAGAGCAGGAAGACGATGGAAGCTGGTTCGGCAGATGGGGTGTAAACTACATTTACGGCACAGGTGCCGTTCTTCCCGCTTTGATGGCGCTGGGAGACACAAAAGAAACTCCTGCGGTGCGAAAAGCGCTTGAATGGCTTGCGTCAAAGCAAAACGCCGACGGCGGTTGGGGTGAAAGCGTAGCTTCTTATATGGAGCCAAAATATTCCGGGACGGGAATCCCCTCCACTGCGTCTCAAACGGCTTGGGCAATGATGGCAATAATGTCAGTCGGCGACAAGAATTACGACGACTCTGTGCGCAAGGGCTGCGAATTTTTAATAGCCGCCCAGAAGGACGGGAGTTGGGATGAGCCGTACTACACCGGAACAGGTTTCCCCGGATACGGACTCGGCGCTAAAGTCGATTTGCGCGCTGGAGCAACACTGCCGCAAGGCAAAGAATTGGCGCGCGGATTCATGTTAAACTATAATTGGTACCGCCACTACTTCCCGCTTACTGCTCTTGGACGGGCGGAAAAATATTTGTCAAGATAGCGCAACAGACACTCCGAAAATATTTTTTGCGCACAATAAACGGCGGCTAAAATACTTTTCATTGTGCAAATGCTTTTTGCCACGACGGCTTTCACACGGGCTTTTTAATAAAAACTAAGATTAAAGCCAATAAATGTTTGTGCGCCGATGGAGAAAAATTTTACTTCTGCCCCCTGCAATAGCCGCCGCGCAGTAAAGCCTGCTAATGGAGGATTTGCTAGGTCTTACGGCAAAATCCGTGCAAAATTCTGTAAAGCGGCCTCAAACGGATTTTTGATATTGGCTGCAATACAAACCCCTTCGCTTGAGCCTTTGCGCACAAATATCAAGCTTACATTTTCGCCATTGCCGCAATATGGTATATTATTCCGCAAGACGATAATTTATCGTAGTCGCACATGGACGTTATTTTCTCCATAAGCGCGCCGCATTCCGGCTTTCGGCACGACGCCATTTGGCAAACCAATACGCCCTCCGCCGCCCCGCGCACACAATCCCACATCTTGCGGTATTCCCCCCAATCGGGAATATTGTAGCCGCTCTGGCTGCGCCAAAAAGCCGGATTGCGCCAATCAATTCCCAACTGGGTTAAATCCATATTTGCCATCTTTTCAGAAAAATTTACCGCCTTGGGATAAGTTAGTTCCGCAACCTTGCGCATGAGTGCTGAAATTCTGTCGCGCACCGGCGAATCGCTTTGGACATCGCGCAAGAGTTCCAAAGAGCACTGCATTTGCAAAAGCGCGTATGCGGGATGCGCAGACGTTACTTTCTCCGACTGCTCCAACGCAGGCAAGAAATATTTTTTATATTCATTGAAATAACGCGCGTTTCCGGAAGTTTTCCATGCGGCGGCGTAAATCATCGGCAGCCTTGCAGCCTCGTGCGCGCCCACATTCCACATTCTGCAAATCCCGAGCCCGCAGCGCGAACCGTCCGCGCGCAAAGAATCATAATCGTTTTCGGGAATTACGGTCGACATCATTCTCTCGGCAATATCCGAAAGCAATGCGGAAATTTGCCTCTTGGTTTCAGGATCCGAAAGATTGGAGTTGAAATACTTCCAAAATCCGTGTACCAGGTGCGTATACTGGTCCCTTGAACTGTTTATATAAACGCTTTTGCAATCCTGAATGCACACTCCCCTTGCGACAAACCCTTTAACTCCGTGAGCGGTGCAACATAATTTCAAACCTTCAAAAACTTTTTTAGCGCGCGATTTCAAATCGTCCGCGGCTCCGTTTTTCGCCGACAAATCCGCAAGGGCGCTCAGCATAGCCCCGCCTAAAATCGCGCAATCCTCCATTCCCGTTCCGTATCCGCAAAAATTGGGATACTGCCTGACGACCTCCTCCGCCGCCGGCAAATGGGCGAGCTGTTTGCCTGATTCGTACGAAGAGATGTAGTCGTAAAAAAGATTCGTCTTCGTGGAAAAGAAGTCCTCCCAAGCGTTTTTCCACGCGGATTCAAATTTATCCGCGAGCGGCGGCGTTCCGAAAGCGGCGGACGCCGCGCATAACAAGGAGATCGCAAAAACAAAAATTTTATCCATATTATTAAATATAACCCCCAACGCATTTTTTTCATTAAAAAAGCCGGACAGGATGAGAATCCCGACCGGCTTAAACCCATACATGGCGGTTATTTTTCCGTTATAAAGGAAAGCGCCGGCAAACCTTGGTCGTTAAACAGCCAAACATCCGGAAGCGCCCATTTTTTCCAAAGATAACGCACGCCCTCTATTTTTCCGCCCTTGTCGGCGTCGGTCGGATTTACGATTACACGCTTGCCGACAAGCTCAGCCTTCGCGGGTTTCCATTCTCCGCCGATCTTAACCTCGAATCCCCGCGGATCACCCTTGCCGACGAGCTTTCTGCCGTCCAAATCATAGACTATCTCGGCTCCCTTTGGAGTGTAGCGAACCATTTTAAACATGGGTCCGTATGGATGAATTCCCTTTACGCCATAAACGTCGCGCAAGGCTATTTTTTCAAGGCGCAAGCCAACGTCTGTCTTGTTGCGGGGATGTATGTCTTTTTCCTCGCCCAAGTCGATAATGTTCGCCATTCCCGTCTTTTGCACGCTGCGCATAGCCTGATACTGTTTCCAACGCGTGGTGGCCCAATCGCCGTTTCCGCCGAAAGACGCAAGCTGAACCCAGAAGAAATACATATCGTCGTTCTTCCAAGCTTTTCTCCAAGTATCTATTATGCGCGTAAACTGCTCTTCAAAGCACTCAAGCGACTTTCCGCCAGCGTCCGATTCGCCCTGGTACCAAAGGAATCCGCGCGCCGCAAATCCGGCGATTGGAGCAATCTTTGCGTTATACAGCCATCCCGGTGTTTCCTGCGGGCGCTGCGGGCTGAGCTTGTTTGGCTTGGTCCTTACGTTCCAAGGCTTCTCCGGAACGGGTTTGCCCTCTGCCTTTGCGGTTTTTACGGATTCGTCGTAAGCGTCGCTGCGCTTTTTCCATTCGGCGATTGCCTTGTTGTAATCGTAGGCCGCGAGCTGTTTCTTGAAGTTTTCCAGATTTTCCTCCAGGAAGGGAATGCCCGCGACGGCTTCGTCTGGAATCCACGCGCGCATCGCGCTTCCGCCAAGCGGTGTCTCAATCAGGCCTACAGGAACTTCAAGATCCTTCATGAGCTGCTCTCCGAAGTAGAAGCCCACTCCGCTCCACCTAGACACAGTATCCGGAGAAGCCTCCTGCCATTTTGACGACTCCGGGGTGTCGAACTGTTTCTCCGGCGTAAACGTTCCGCCAGGCTGCGTAAAGTAGCGCAATCCGGGATATTTTGCGCGCGCTTTTGCGGCTTCGCCGTCGGTTGTGGGAATCAGCCTCCATTCCATGTTGGACTGCCCGCCCAACACCCACACTTCGCCAACGAGAACGTTTTTAATTCTCTTGGCTTCCTTGCCGTTTTCAAACACAACAAGTTCGACGGGATCGAACGAACCCTTCATTGGGGCGAGTTCAATGCTCCAAGAACCGTCTTTTGCGGCTTTCACCATTTTTTTCTGGTCTTTGAGCTCCACGCCGACGCGCGCGCCGGCCTCCGCCTTGCCCCAGATTTTCAGCGGAACGTCGCGCTGAAACATCATATTGTCCGAGAATATTCTCGGCATGACAATTTCGGCGAAAACTGCGGACGCCGCAAAAATCGCCGAAAAAAACAATGCTGATTTTTTTATTTTCATAAATTTTTATACTCTCATTTTTTTAAGTGCTTAAACGATACCGCCGGCAAGCCGTTTGAATCGAAAATCCAAACATCCGGCTGCGCCCAGCTTTTCCACAAATAGCGCACGCCGTCAATTGAATAGGCGTTTGGAGAATACAAGACAACCTTGCCGTTTTCGATTTTCGCGCCGGAAGGTTTCAGCCACTCGCCGTTCACAAGGACTTCAAACCCGCGCGGATTTCCCCTGCCCTCGATTTCAGCATCGTCGCAGTCGAAATCCACAACCGCAACCGCGTTGCTGTATTCAACATTTTTCATTGTGGGCGCAAAAGCCTTTGCGTCAGATTCGCCGTAAACTTTGCGCATGGCGATTTTCTCGAGGCGCAAGCCAACATCCGTCTTATTTTTTGGATGAATATCCTTCTCCTCTCCCAAGTCTATAATATTCGCCATAAAGACATTTTCCATGTCCCTTGCGGTATTGTATTGGGCCCATCTTGTCTCCGCCCAGTCGGCCCTCGTTCCGTATGAAGCCAACTGCACAAACAGAAACGGCAAATCTTCATCGCCCAAAAGTTCGCGCCAAGCGCCTATGAGAATTTCAAACTGCCGCTGGAAATTGTCCAACATCCAAATTGTTGAATCCGACTCGCCCTGGTACCATAAAACTCCGCGGACAGCAAAACCATCCAGAGGCGCGACCTTTGCGTTGTAATGGTACGCGGGTATCCAAAAAAACTTCCATGTGGAAAATTTATTCGGAGGTATGCGAAAATCCCATGGAACAGAAGGAACTTTTTTGCCTTCGGCCTTGGCTTTTGCAACTTTTGCGTCGAAATCGGCAATCTTTTTGTTATGCGCGTCCAAAGCTTTTTTGTAATCGTATCCGGCTGACTCTTTTTTAAATTTGTCAAATTGCTTTTTTAATGCGTCGCAATCGGACATATTTTTTTCCGGAATCCAGCAGGCCATTGATGTCGCTCCAAGTGGAGTATAAATTACAGCTACCGGAACATCCAAGTCCTTCATTAATTTTTCAGCGAAATAAAACCCGACTCCGCTGAACGACGGAGCTGTCTTAGGCGTGCACACGATCCATTTAGCCCCGTCCGGAAAATCTTTTTGTGGAGTTTCCGCCATGCTGCGCCCATCCTGCTGGAAGCATCTGAGAATCGGATAATCGGCGCGTTTTGCGGCTGCTTCTCCGTCGGTTGTGGGAATCAGCTTCCATTCCATATTGGACTGTCCGCCCAAAACCCAAACTTCTCCGACGAGAACGTTTGCGATTTTCTTTGACTCTTTTCCGTTTTCAAAAACCAAAAGTTCTTTCGGATTTTTATCCGGACGCATGGACGGCAATTTGACCGACCAAGAGCCGTCGCCCGATGCTGTGGCGGATTTTTCATATTTGCCGAACTTTACGGATACCTCGGCGTTCGGTTCGGCGCTTCCCCATACTTTAACGGGCTTGCCCGCTTGAAACACCATGTTATCGCCGAAAATCTTAGGCATTTTTATTTCGGCAAAAACCCCCGATGCAAAAAGCGCCGAAACCGCAAACAATAATCCAATTGATATTTTTTTCATATATATAATTCAGTTGTTTTATAAATATTACGCTACTTTAAATCCTCAGTAGTAAAGCCTGGAGCAGGAATATCGGCGTCGTTGTATACGCAGACGTCGGGCCGCGCCCAGTCTTTCCAAAGATAGCGCACTCCCTTTATCCTTTTATCGTCGGGATTTGCCGATTTTACCAATATTGAATTGCCCGTTTGCTTGACGACTGCTGGAACCCATTGTCCGTCGTCCAGAAGGACCTCAAAACCCTTAGGCTCGCCTTTTATGACAAGTTTGCGCCCGGACATGTGGAAGTCGACCTTCGCCCTGTCCCCGGAAATTTTGGCGCCCTTGAATATCGGCCCGTATCCCAAGGCTTCCTTATTGCCGTAGACGTCGCGCAAAGCGATTTGAGAAAGCCTTTCTATAATCGGGAGCTTGTCGAGCGGATGAACGTCTTTTTCGGCGCCGGTGTCGATAGCCACCGCCATACCGACATTTTTCACCTCTTTGCAGGTTCTAAACTGGTCCCAACGCATATACTCCCAATTTACGCAAGTCCAAGACGGCAGCTGCACAAATAAGAAAGGCATATCCGGCTTGCGCCATAGTTTTCGCCAAGCGCCGATTAGACCCTTCAGCTGGTCTTTAAAACCGGTTCTCAAGTTGTCGTTTTCGCCCTGGTACCATATAAAGCCACGCGCGGTAAAATTGACAATGGGAGCGACCCTGCCGTTATAAAGATTCGCCGGCTTTCGGAATCCGTCAGGAGAATCCTTCCAAGGCTTAAGAGTATCGCTGATAGTCCACTTTGGCGGAGGTTCTTTGCCTTCGGCTTTTGCCTTTTCGACGCGCTCTGGGTAAGTGCGAACAAATTCGTTCCACTTTTTCAGTTCAGCTTCGTAATCCCATTTTTTTAGCCTTGCCTGATAGCTTTTATACGAAGCCGCAAACAGCGGATTCTCCTCAAACTCCTCTATGGGCACCCAAGAGCGCATTGGAGTTCCGCTTACCGCCGTCTGGACTATGCCTACGGGAACACCGAGTTCCAATGCCAGCTTCTGCGCGAATGTATAAGCCACTGCGCTCATACCCGCCGCATTTTGCGAGCTGCAAACATACCATTTTGTATCGTCGGCGGTATCAAACTGCGGAGCCGGCTGCGGGTTATTTTGCGGCTGGTTAAAATAGCGCACTTTAACTAAATCCGCCTTTTCCACTACGCTGTTTGCGTTTTCCATACTGCTTAGCCCGAAAGCCATGTTGGACTGCCCTCCGGCAATCCATACCTCGCCGACGAGAACGTCGTTTATTGTTTTTGACTCCTTGCCGTTCTCTAGAATTTTCATTGCGCGCGGCTCCGCGCTCGCCTTCATAGGTTTCAATCGGGCATGCCACCTGCCGTCGGGACCCGCCTTGGCGGAAATCTTCTGTCCGGCAAATTCGACTTCAACCCTTGCGCCTGCATCGGCCATTCCCCAAACATTTACGGGTTCCTCGCGCTGAAGCATCATGTGGTCGCCGAAAATTCTCGGCATCTTAATCTCTCCAAGCGCAAATGCCGCCGAAGCCAGGAGAGCCGTTGCAACTAACGATATTTTCAATGTTTTCATCCTGTAAAAATATGTGTTAAAAATAATTTCACCGCGCTTGGCAAACGCCCTTTCGCAAGCGGTTGAAAATGTATTGGAGATGTATCTTAGGAATTTTATCCTTTTTGTCAAACCGACTTTTGTCTTGAAAATAATTCCGATAAAATATTATCTGCTGGAAAAAATGATTATAGACGAGGAAAAAATTCGCAGGCGCAGCTCTATAAAAGGCGCAAAATGGATGATGCCGTCTTTGCGTTTCGAGAGAAAGAAATCGCAAATTTCGCGCACTGCTGAAACTTTTAGGCTAGTAATCGGCATCGCAGTTGCGGCGGCGATGTTTTTTGCAACATGCGCATTGATCTATACGCTGGCCACCGAATCATCTAGCGCGGCAAGCGCAATCGTCCAAAAAGCCAGCCAACAAGAGAAGCCACGTTTTATTCCCGTAACTTTCAAGCCGAAAGAAAACCGCTAAGCGATGAAGCGCGCCGACGAACTTATAACCGATTTGCGATTGGCCTCAAGCCGCTCGAAAGCGCGCGCGCTGATAGAGGAAGGCAAAGTCTACTGCGGCGGGAAACCCGTGGACAAGCCGTCGCGGAAATACCGCGAAGACGCCGAATTTGTCATAGACTCGGATTCCATGGCGCTGCGCTTCGTGTCGCGCGCGGGATTAAAGCTTGAAGCATATTTGGACAAATTCGGAATAGACTTGCGCGGCGCGCGGATTTTGGACGCCGGCGCCTCAACGGGCGGATTTACCGACTGCGCGCTCTACCGCGGAGCCGAATCCGCCTGCTGCGTGGATGTGGGAAGCGGACAGCTGCACGAAAAAATAAAATCCGACCCGCGCGTGCGCAATTTTGAAAAAACCGACGCGCGCGCGTTGACTCCGGAGTTTTTCGACGGCAACCTCTTCGATTTTATATGCGCAGACCTTTCTTTCATATCGCTGGAAAAAGTTTTGGAGCCCCTATGGAGCCTTTTAAAAACAGCGGGAATTATGGTATGCCTTGTAAAGCCCCAATTTGAAAGCGCCCCGAATATCATGCGCAAAAACAAGGGAGTCATTCGCGATGCGCTTTTGCGCGAGGAAGCGCTGCGGAAAATAGAAAACTTCGTATCCAATAAAATTCCCGACGCAAGATTTATAGGCAGAATGGAATCTCCCATTAAGGGCGGAGACGGAAATATAGAGTATTTAATCGGCTACCGCAAGGGATGATTCTTTAATCATCGAAGCGCAAATTGCAGTTTACATTCAATAATCGCCTTGTAATCGCCTTTGACAAAGCACAAAAAATATTTTCAGGCGATTTTACTATTAAACGGGCAACCTCAGACATTCAATTTTCAAAAACAAACAACCAATTCCATCAACGCGCTTAAGACATTGCAATCTAAACGTAAACAAAATTCAACAAGCATCCTGTAAACGCAGACTCAACCAGCAGATAAAATATTAAAACTATAAGCAATTTCGCCCCCAATATCTCCTTTGACATCATCATTTCCGGAAGAGGAATTGCAGCTATGCCCATAAAAGCCGCAAAAAACGCTCCCAGCGGAACGCTTTTTTAAGCTTAAGTCAACCCGGCTGCCAAGAGCACGTCGGGAATCCATGCGATAACAGTTTCCAAGGCCGCCAAGACATTGTCCGCGCCTAAAATATTTTATAAAAACTCTTGAGGTATACACACCAAATAGGAGCATCAATAATATGTATGCGGCAAAATACTTCACCGCGCTAAGCGCACAGCTATTTGCATATATAAAAAACGAAGTCTTTTCTTTAAAAGAACTGCACATGCATACCGCAGGCGAAGTTTGGGGGATGGAATATTAAGGGCGAAAAATCTACCAAGATTAAATTTTTAGGAAAGACAGCCGCAAATATTCAAATCTCAGCGCCCGTCAAAATGTATATAGAGACTTGCACACCCCCAAAGTTCGCATGCAAGCAGCATTATCGCCGCAATTTCGCTTATAAGAGG
Organism: uncultured Opitutales bacterium; assembly: GCA_944389215.1. Taxonomy (GTDB): domain Bacteria; phylum Verrucomicrobiota; class Verrucomicrobiia; order Opitutales; family Intestinicryptomonadaceae; genus Merdousia. Next base: position 16,778 of record CALXLN010000032.1, on the reverse strand, counting down.
CGAGCTTACTAAAAATGTGCCGCGCTTACGCCAAACGATTCTCCCGCCGCCGCGACCACGTAAATAGATATATTGGCGTGCATGAATAAAACGGTGAGACCGCCCCGCAAAAAAAGAGCAAAAAAACATCCCTCTAAACGCGACTTGCCCGATAAATATTCCCCGTTTCCCCGGAGCTTGGCTGAGAACTAAAGAACGCAAATAAAGAAAATAATCCGTTTCACAACCCGCCTTTCCAATATTTTTATAATTTCGCCTTTTGAGAAAATTTTACTGAACTGCAACTTCTCCGTTGACGACAACCGCGGTAAAACTCGCCGCGCCGTATTTCAAAATTTTCGCGGTATTCTACTCATTTTTTAATCCTCACCCATATTCTTTTCTTTTAAAACGTCCTCTGCCGACGCATACAAAACTTTTCACTTAGAGAGCCAGTTTTCAATATCTATATTTTTATAATCTGTTATTTCCTTCATATGCATACCGTTCGTAGAACAACGAACAATATTTGTAAAAAATTTCATTTGCGGCATTTTTTCTTTTTGCCCCGCAATGAAGCAAAACTTCAAACCCGCTAAAGCCATTTTCCAATTATCTGCGCTATGCAATGTTTTGCCTTGCGGGGCATGATTTTGCCTTGTACCAATCCGCCTTCTTTTAGAAGTCTTAGATGTTCTGGAACGGTTGCTTTTGCCCCCCAACTCCTTGTGAATGTCGCCGAAACATCACGGACCAAAAGTCGCCAAATATTGCATTATCGCCACCCCAGCTGTATGTCCCAACGCTTTTTCAAACGCCGCCAACATCACCTAGTATGTTTTAACGCCATGTTTCTACAAAATATGCAACCCATAACAGTAAAACCAACCCATGTTTATGCGCCCGCCCTTGGAGGTTTCAGCTGTGATACTATAAAATCGAGGCAGTTTTTATTTTGAATTTCCGCCTCTCCTCCAATTTATTCCAAATGCAAAAACAAACGGATAAAAAAACATTCCGGTCATTTATTGCGCACTTTTTCACTGCAGGATAAAATCCCGAAAAGCAAAGCGCAATAAAGTAAAACACCCGCCAAAGCAAACGGGAGGCGCCACGCGGTAAATATAAGCGCCCCCAAAAATACAAATTTTAAAATATTCGGCAATGGCGAAGTTCCGAATTCCGGCAGCGAGAGAACAAAGGCAACAAACACATTCGAGAAATATATAACCACAATCTGCAAAAGAATTGCGCGCAAACAGAGCTTGAAAGAAAACCCCGGCGAGATGTTTCCGCACATTGGCGAAAGAACAAGAACCAAAACCGAGTACGCGGCAAAAAACAAGATTTCAAAAACAATGCCTTCCCTAAACAAAAATATTTCAAAATATGCAAGCCCAGCCAGGGAAAAAATGGAGGGAAATGCGCATTGAAGCAGGTTTGCTCTGTTTAACATAATTGCCCCTTTGGTTTTGCATGTTTCTCTAGACTCTAAATTTTAGCCAACAAATTACAAATTTTTTGTTACGCGGCAGAAGTAAAATAGACAAAACCACGGGCTCCAAAAATTTTGAACGCATTCCGGCCTCTTCCCACTACCCCGCAAAGCTTGTTTATACAAGTTAGAACGCAGATTTGCCCTTATGTTTTAATTATAAGGCAGCGGATTGCTTGATGCAATTTTAGCGCCTAAATATTTTCCGCCCGCCATTGCTCAAACCTTTAAATTAACTTGAAAAAAGTTTCATCCGGCTTACTTTTTGCGCGATATTATGAATTGCAATTTACGTCCAGACAACGAGTCAATGAAACTTTTGAACGAATGCGCCAAAGAAATAACCGCGCGCAAATTTAACCAACTCGGCTATCCGTTCGACCAAAACACGCAGTTTCACGAGTTCTACAAATGGCTTGCTGACACAAAACTTTGCGACATCACGCTCATAAACGTTGGCAACCCTTATAAAACCGATTGGGACATGCTCAACACCGATTATTTTGAATGCGAATCTATTGATTTTATCGCAAGCCGCTTCGGATTCGACGACAACCATTGGGGCGTCATAGCCAACGGCGGGACTGACGGAAATATGCACGGAATATATTTCGGCAGAAAAGCTCTCGCCGCAAAATCTTCCCGCCCGCCCGTATTGTACGTGTCCGCAGAAGCCCACTACTCCCTTCAAAAAATAGGAGACGTTCAAAATGTCGAAGTCCGCCCCATACGCGCCCACGAAATGGGACAAATGGACGTTGAAGATTTTGCGGAAAAACTTGACCCGTCGCGCCCCGCCCTTGTAGCTATCGCAATCGGCGGAACCTTCAAAGGGGCCATAGACGATCAAAAGGCCATAAACGAAGTCCTTCTCGAGAAAAAACCCGTGGCGTCGTACCGCCATCTAGACGTGGCGCTGTTTGGAGGCTACCTGCCGTTTTTGGACGATCCAGCAGCCCGAGAAATTGTGGACGTTTCAAAGATGAATTTCGACTCGATTGCGGTTTCCGGACACAAATTTTTGGGGATGAACGAACCCGCCGGAATCTTCATATGCCACAAGGACATTTTAAAGCTGGTGGAAGGAGCGCCGATTCCCTACTTAAAATATTCAATACCCACAATAAGCTGTTCGCGCAGCGGCTTCGACGCCTTAAAACTCTATTGGCATATTAAATCGCTGGGAGACGACGGCTTTAAGGCGCAGGCCGGGCATGTATTGGAAATGGGAAAGCTGCTGGAAAAATCTCTTTTGGAAAGGGGAATAAAAGCGCATAGAAATCCGTACTCCAACACGGTGTTTTTTACGCGGCCGCAGGAAAAAATAGTAAAAAAATACGCGATGGCCTGCAACGACGACCCAGTTTTTGGGAAGCTCGCACATGTGGTGGCAATGCAGTATTTCACGCCGGAACTCGTTAAAACCATAGCCGACGACATAGCCTCAAACTCTTAGCGGGTCTTTAGCTAAATAGGCGGGGCATTCACTGCGGGCGATAAAAAATAATTGACAGGTTAGGCTAAGTTAACTTTTATTGCTCGCCGTATTTGTAGTATGAGCGATCAAAACACAAAATTGTCGGAAAATCTTGAAGACTACCTTGAGACGATATCGTCCTTGTCTTCGCGGACCGGCGCTGCGCGCCCGACTGACATAGCCAACGCGCTTAAAGTAAAAAAACCGTCGGTAACCTCCGCCCTGAACGCTCTTGCCGAACGCGGCCTTGTCGAGTACCAACCATACAGGCCGGTCGTGCTTACAAAAGACGGGCAGGCGGTCGCCGACAATGTCAGGCGCAAACACAAACTGCTAAGCGACTTTTTCACGGGGGTGCTCGGCGTAAACGCCTCGGAAGCCGATCTTGCCGCATGCAAAATGGAGCATGCGCTGGAGGACGGCATAATGAAAAAGCTTGTTAAATTTTTAAAGGGCGGGGCCGCCGGAACTTGCTCAAGCTGCCCAAATAGAAGCTCCACATGCATGCACACCTGCCCCTACGCCCTGCAACTTTCAGAATTGAAAACGGGAGACAAAGCCCTGATTCTCAGCATAAACAAAAAGCTGGGAAATCTCGGCGCCTACGCCGGAATGGGGCTTACGATAGGCGGAATTGTTGAAATTTTGCGCGTGGCTCCCCTGGGAGACCCCATAATCATTAGGGTCCACGGTTCGGAAATTTCCATGCGCAAATCGCAGCTTAAATACATAACTGTAAAAAGAATTTGACGGCGCGGACGAAAGCTGCGGTTGCGCTTTTTTTTAAGTCATAAAGTTAGGCAAATCTAATCAAATATTTCAGAAAATGGCACCCAAGCAACAGTTCAAAATCCTGCTTGTCGGCAATCCAAATTGCGGCAAGACCACTATATTCAACACACTGTCCGGAATGCGCGCGAAGGTCGGAAATTATTCCGGAGTAACGGTGGATAAAAAAACCGGAAAATTCAGCGTTGACGGCTGCGAAATTGAAGTCGAGGATTTGCCGGGAATTTATACGCTTTCGGCCTCGTCTTCCGAGGAGAAAATCGCGCGCGACATAATCTCGGAAGGCAATTTCGATTTGATTGTAAACGTTGTGGACTCGTCAAATTTCGAGCGCAACCTGTATCTCACGCTCCAGCTGGCAGAAATGAAGCTTCCGTTTATAATAGCCCTAAATATGACCGACGAGCTTGAAAAGCAGGGAAAATACATAGACTACAAGGGGCTGTCGGCCGCTTTGGGAATTCCGATCATAAAATGCGTGGGATTCGACACTGCGTCGATTTCTCTGTTGAAAAAATTTATTTTGAAAAGCGCCGCAGCCTGCACGCTTGCGCACTTCCCATGGGAAACTTTGGGCGAAAATATTTTGACGTCTAAAATAGCCGTAATATCGGAAATGCTGAAATCCGGGCTCCCCGAAAGTTATGCGGAATTTGCGCCTTGGATGGCTGTGCGAGCATTGGAAAACGACCGCATAGTAATGGATTCTCTTAAGACGCGCACGCCGCACCTTTACGACTCCGTAAAACGCGTGTATGCGGAAGTCGAAGCGCAAACCGGTGAAACGGCCGAATCCCTTGTATCGGCAGCCCGCTACGGAATGATAGACAAAATATGCATGCCTTTCTTAAAATCCCAACAGATAGAGCACGCAAACCTCACAAGCAAGCTCGACGCAATTTTCCTAAACAAATTTATAGGAATTCCGCTGTTTTTCGCGTTGATGTATGCGGTGTTTGAATTTGTATTCGCGCTTGGAGACCCTCTGATGAGTCTGATGGAAGACTTCTTCATATGGCTTGGCGGCGCAGTAGGATGGCTTTGGGGCGACAACGGAGAAAGCATACTTGAAAAATTTATAGTCGACGGCGTAATAGGGGGCGTTGGAGGCGTTTTCGTATTCCTGCCCAACATTATACTGCTGTTTTTTGCGCTGGCAATACTTGAAGACAGCGGATATATGGCGCGCGCGGCGTTTTTATGCGACAGAATTATGAAGCGGTTCGGGCTCAGCGGCTCCATCGTGATTCCAATGCTTATAGGATTCGGCGGTTCGGTCCCCGCCATAATAGGGACGCGCACGTTAAAGTCGCGCGTGGAAAGAATCGCCACAATTATGGTGATTCCGCTGTTTAGCTGCGGGGCGAGATTTCCCGTATATGTGCTGCTCATCCCCGTTTTCTTCCAGCAGCAATACAGGGGAGCGGCAATGTTCGGAATATACATAATAGGAATAGCTGTGGCGATGGCGCTTTCAAAGCTGCTTAGAATAACTGCGCTAAAAGGAGAAGACTCGTCTTTTCTGATAGAGCTTCCGCCGTACCGCCTGCCGCGCATGCGGAATGTCTTGGAGCAAATCTCCGTGCGCGCACTGGGCTTTGTGAAAAAAGCGGGAACTATAATTCTGGCTATGTCGGTTATTTTATGGGCTATGTCGACATTCCCCGAAAAAAAGGTCTACGAACGCGACTACGCCGCCGAAATATCGAAAATAGAGCAGTCCCACGACATGTCGGAAGCTGACAAATCCGAAAATATCGCAATGCTGGAAAATGCCGAAACATCCGAACGTTTTTCATACACCTACATGGGAAGGCTCGGCAATTTCATGGAGCCAGTCTTTAGGCCTTTGGGTTTTGACAACAAGCTTGTAAGCGCACTGATAGGATCGCTGGCGGCAAAGGAGGTTTTTATAACCCAGCTGGGAATAATATACGGGCTCGGCGGCGACACTTCCGAAGAATCCGCAACACTCCGCGACAGGCTAAACGCCGATTATTCCCTGCCCCAAGGAATCAGCGTGCTTCTATTCATACTGTTAAGCGCCCCTTGCATAGCCACCGTTTCCACGACATACGCAGAAACAAAATCGTGGAAAGTTGCGGCGGCGCAATTTGCCATACTTACGGCGATTGCCTACGTTTGCGCAATGATAGCCTACCAAATCGCAAGCGCCGTAGTTTAGCAGAATTGAATCCGCGATTGCTGCCGCCCCCCGTTTAAATAAACGCGGGGCGTTTTAAAGCGCAAATTTGCGGCGCCTATGGATGGAAATTTACGGGCTTATTTGTCTTTTGCTTCCTCCGCCCCGGAAGCGCCCTTTGCCCCGCCGGCATTTTCTTTTGCGGAGGAATCCTTTTTAGGCTTTAACAGCATATTTAGCCGCCTTTCGGCAATGTCTCCGCGTTCCTTTACCGTATAGCGCAGTATCGGCATTCTAAACATGTAGCGCACTCTTACGGGACCAACTCCGCCGACCCTTATGGGCTGGTCCGGATGCAAATAAGAATCTCCCATAAAAATCACGGCTTCGCCGTCGTTTATTTGAATTTCAGTAGAATAGGTGTCTACAAACGCCCGCCACATTATAACGTCTTTTATTGTGTCGGCCTGCGCTTTTTGGTTGTATTTTATGTCGTGAACGCGGGCTACTATGTAGCTGTTCGACTCGGGAATGTAGCGCATATTGCTTGAGCCTACTTCAAACCTGAAGGCGCTTGCCAAAGCAATGTCGGCTATGCCTTCCAAAACAAAATTATTTCCCCGCGCGTCTGGAAGTTCAAATATGTTTCCGCTAAACTCCAAATCGGTTCCGCCGAGGGCGTTGCGCGGGTTTCCTTTGCGGTCGTTTATCTCCTGCGGAACCAACGCGCGAAGCTGGTATTGGCCGTCTCGCATGCGAACAAGCTTCAACTCCCACGGCATACTCATGCACTGCGAGAATTTTTGGTTTATAAGGCAGAGCAAGTTTGGATCTTGCTTTATCCAAGCGGTAGCGAGAATCCTGCCTTTTGGGTCGTTCTGCCATACTTGCGCCGCATAGGCGTCGCCGTAAAACAGCCGCTGGCGGCCTTTGGAAATCTGTTTAAACTTTCTTCCGTCAAAATCTCCGACCACATAGCTTCCGTTTGCTTCCCATATCACCCACTTCGGAGTGTCTGCTGCTCCGGTTACGGGAATTTTAAACATTTCGGGACACTCGTAAAAACCGTCGAGTTCGTCGGTTTTTTCCCATTTTTTCAAATCGTCGGATATGTATATGGCAAAAAATTTGCGGACTTTATCGTCTTTTTTTTCCTCTTCATATCTTATTATCGTCCATTTTTTGGAATCTTCGTTGAAAAATATGCGCGGATCACGCCCAGGAGCTTTGATAATCGGATTGCCGGAAAACTCCTTAAACGTCTTCATGTCGTCGGTATACATAAGACATTCGCCGCGGCCTGTGCTAGTATAAGCGAAAATCACACCGCCTTTTGAAGAAAACAATTTGCTGCGATTGTCCTTGTCGTAATAAGCCGTTCCGGAAAACGCCTGGTCCCATGTTCCCTTATCGTTCATTGAAGGATAAACGGCGATAGGCTCGTACTTCCAATGCAATAAGTTTCTGCTTACAGCATGCCCCCAGTGCATGGGTTCGCGCCAATGCATTGAAAACGGATTAAACTGGTGGAACATATGCCATTTGCCCCCGAAATATATAAGCCCGTTTGGATCGTTTATCCAACCGTACTTGGGGGTAAAGTGGTATTTAGGCCTTCCCACATCCTTGGCAAAATCTAAAACGGGAACAGTATCAACCTGTTTAACGGAAGGTTTCCCAGTGCCGTTATCCTCATAGGAAAATGTCAATTTTCTGCCTTTGTACTTTGCGACGTTTATTTCCGCATTCCAATCGCCTATCGACGAATCAAGCTTGGCATTATATTTGCCTATGGGCTTTGAATTTTCATCCAAAACCATAAAATCCCTATACGGAGCCTTTGCTGATATAGGCACTAAAAGGAAATTTTTTTCAATTTCTATGTCGAAACTTGAAAATTTTTTTACAGGTTTAGCCTCCTCCGCGCAAAGCGAAGAAAACGCGACCGCAAAAAACAACAATGCAGAAGAAAAAACTTTCATAAAAGCATGTTTAATTTCAATTGAAATTTAGTCGAACTTTTTTTAGCGGATACGGTTTGTTTTGCGGGGAAAATCCACGCTGAAAACGCTCCCCTTGCGCCATCCGCAATACTCTCCCGCCGAAGCGACAAAATTTAGGACACAAAAAAATATGAAAAGTTCCCGGATGGTTAATCCGCAGCAAACAGCGCCTACCAAAAAAAAGTCCGGCAAGAGCCGGACTTTTTTTTAAATTTAAATCCAAATTACTTCTTTGTGTAGAATTCGGTAATCTTCTTAATCATGTGAGAATGCTCAGCCGAAGAAATCTCGCCTTTTTTACGCATATCGTCCGCTTTAAGAATATTTGAAGTCATATCTCCAAAAGCATTCGTACCGGGATATGCGGGGAGGAAATCAGGATTCATATCGGCGTCAACGGGAGAAGGAACAAGTTCCTTATAATATCCCAAATCCACAAGCGGGCCGAATTTTATGAAAGATTCTTTGCGTGCGGAAGCCAGACTTAAAACTTCATCCTTGTATCCTTTTTTAGCCAAACGCACTTCGTAAACGCCGTCTTTGGGAAGGTCGACCGTAACGGGGGTCTGACCGACCAATTCATTATTTACAAAAACATCGGCACCCTGGGGTTGGGAGTTGATTGTAACATCTTCAGTGAAGGATGGCGTTGATGAGCATGCGGAAACGAGTGCCGCTAAAATAGGAAGCAGGAGTAATTTTTTCATAAATTAGTTTAATAATGATAAAATTGAAGTTTACCGTTTTGTTAGCAGAAATTTGCCACTAAAGTTTTATTTCGTCAAGTCTTTTTGATTTTTTTTTATTTTTTGAGTCTGGCTAAAGTTTTGAAAGCTCTTCCGAGCGCGTTTTTGCGGCAATTAGGGCGTTTTCTACAGTTTTCCTGAAGTTGTTTTTGGCAAAAACGTCAAGAGCGGCAAGAGTAGTGCCGCCGGGGCTCGAAACGGCTATGCGAAGCTCGTCAGCGCTTAAAGGAGAGACGGAAAGAAGTTTCGCGGAACCCAACAGAGTTTTTTCGACGAGCTTTTTTGCCTCGGGTTCGGAAAATCCTATCGACTTTGCGCCCTCAATCATTGCCGCGGCAAATTCAAACACATATCCCGGTCCGCTTCCGGAAAGCGCCGTTACGGCGTCGAGCTGAGATTCGTCAACCTTCATATACTCTCCTATCGCCGAAAGGACTGTATCCACAACCTTTAGCTCCTCGGCATCTAGCTCCGATTCGGGCGCATAACAGGATATTCCCTCGGATATCTGGGCGGGCATATTAGGCATGACCCGCACTATTTTCTTTACGTGCGGAAAACATTGCCTAAGGCGCGCAATGGACGTCCCCGCAAGAATGGAAATAACCAGTCCGCATTTGGCGTCCCCTGCCGATTCCGCCGCTATAGCCAGCTGTTGCGGTTTGCAGGCCAAGACCAACACTTTGGAGTTTTTACACAATTCTTCCACCGACCCCGCCAAGAAGATTCCGGTGGATTGCGACAGTTTTCCGCCAGTGTCGTCGTTTCCGCATGCGCAGGCGATTTCCGAAGGCTTCACAAGCCCGCTGTTCAACATTCCGTGCACTATGGCGCCAGCCATTTTACCGGCGCCGACAAAACCGTATTCTTTCATACGCGAAAAAATAAAAATCAGGACAAAAAAATGTCAATTTTATTTGGAAAAAGCTTATTTAGCCCAAAATTTCCGCCGCAGCTCCGGGGCGTGCGGCTCAATGCGCGGCAAAATCTTTGCGTTGACACTCCAAAACCTTCCAAATACTATTTTAAAAACTTTGCGACAAATGGAATTTACATCCGGAAACATATTGCTCGTTTTGAGCGTGATGATTTTTTTGAGCATAGCCGCAGGCAAAGCCGGATTCAAGTTCGGCATACCCGCCCTGCTCTTATTCCTGGGAGTGGGAATGATTATGGGCAGCGACGGAATCGGCTACGCCTACGACAACTATCCTCAAGCGCAATTCATAGGCATGGTGGCTTTGAGCATAATTTTGTTTTCCGGCGGCATGAATACCCGCTATTCGGACATAAAGCCCGTCTGGAAGGAAGGAGTTGTGCTTGCGACGTTCGGAGTGCTTTTTACCGCATTATTTACGGGAACTTTTATATACGCTATCGCGGGATTATTTGGAGTTCCCCTAGCATTCCCGCAATCTCTGCTGATGGCAAGCGTGATGTCGTCGACGGATTCGGCTTCGGTGTTTTCCATTTTGCGCTCAAAAGGGTTAAACCTATCGCAAAACCTGCGCCCCACCCTTGAGCTCGAAAGCGGAAGCAACGATCCGATGGCTTTTATGCTCACTATAATGCTTATAGAGTACATACAAGCCGGCAGCCTCGATTTTTCAATAGGCATAAATTTTCTAGTGCAGATTACGGTCGGAACGCTTGGCGGCATTCTGCTAGGCAGGCTTTCCTATTGGACAATGTGCAGAATCAAACTGGAAGTTCCCTCGCTCTATTCTGTATTTTTAGTCAGTTGCGTGCTGTTTATTTTCTCCATAACAGACAAACTCGGCGGCAACGGATACCTTGCCGTATATCTGGCGGGCTTGATTGTCGGCAACAACCCGATTCCGCAAAAGCGCAGCACGATGGGATTTTTCGACACGTTTACATGGTTGTGGCAGATACTAATGTTCCTGACGCTCGGGCTCTTGGTCAACCCTAAAAATCTTCTGCCTGTCGCTGGGCTCGGAATGATAATAGGAGTGTTCATGATTGTTCTCGGCAGGCCGTTGAGCGTGTTTTTATGCCTATTGCCGTTCAAAAGAATAACCAATAAAGCGCGCCTTTACATATCGTGGGTTGGGTTGCGCGGCGCCGTGCCAATAATATTCGCGACGTATCCGATTATCCACAACATCCCGCATGCGCAGGATATGTTCGATGTAGTGTTTTTCATAACAATTATGTCCCTTGTAATACAAGGCACAAGCGTGCCCTACGTGGCGCGAAAACTTGGGCTCGCCGCGGACGAGCCGTGCGATTCCAGCGAATTCGGCATAGAGCTTCCCGACGAGGTAAAATCGGCAATTTCCGAAATGAGCGTCGATGAAAACACTCTTTTAAACGGGAACACCCTGCGCACCCTAAACCTTCCGGAACACACGCTCGTAGTCCTTGTAAAACGCGCCGACAAATTTTTCATCCCGCGCGGCAACACAGCACTGTCGTTGGGCGACAAACTACTGGTTATGTCCGACAATCCCGACGAGCTAAAAAAAGTCTACCGCAAACTGGGAGTGTCAAAATTTAATTTTTTATGAGCAACAACCCGCGCAACTGTTGAATTTCAAGCAATGGCGGCCTTTGGCAGCCCCATGCGCGGCAGAACAAAAAAATTCCTCCGACCGCGGATGGAAGATATGTTTTGCCTCGGAACAAAATCCGCCGCCGCGAAACCAAACGGCGGCAATTTGCGATACTCCCGTAGAAAACGCCCGCGCAGCAACAGCGCAATCGCGAACAAATACTCTTCGCAAGTATAAATCAATAAGCGATTAATTATCTTGACACTAAACTTTATTCATAAAGAGTATGAACTTTTAAACAATAATTAATAGGATGAATAAAGCATTGTTCAATATGGCGTTGTTGCCGCTTTTCGTCGGAGCGGCAATGGCGGAAGATATAGACTATACGGTAGACAGCCAAACCAACGTAAGCGGCAGCATTTACGTAGGGGGCAAACTCGGCGCAGACGAATCAGCCGAATACCAAACGGTTAAAGTAGATATATCGGGAGGAACCGTTTCCGTCGGAGAAGGCAATAATTTGTATTGGAAAGACGGCGTTTATGGAGGAGCGTCCGCAGTCGGCAACGAAAATACTTCTTTTACGGCGGATAAAGTATCCATTAACATGACCGGCGGAGATATAAACAATATTATAGCCGGAAGCTTTGGCGTCGAAAGATCCAGCACTTCAATCGGAACGACAGAAGTAACAATATCCGGAGGACTTGTCCGCAGCTCGGTCCTAGGCGGCAGCATACTGACTTATAACAGCGACAATAAATCAAATATTGGATTTGCAACATCCAATGTAGGCTCTTCAAAAATCACCATCAACGGCGACGCCGTAATAGGAGAATCCGTTTCCTCCGCAAAAGAAAAAAGCGACAACAACGACGTATTCTTTAACAGCGTCTATGGCGGAGGCTACACCGCAGGCAGCGGAACTCAAACATTCGGCTCAACCAGCGTTTCCATAGCGGGCAACGCGGTTGTAAACGGCATTGTAATAGGCGGCTCCCACGCGGGGCCGACCGCTACCGCCTATGTCGGCAATAAAGACGCTTCCGATTTTTCCGCGGTGGTATCCACCGTTTCAATTTCTGAAAACGCGGACATTCGCGGCGGATACGTATTTGGCGGCGCCTACCATTCATGGGGAAGCAATGGAAAATTTTCCGACATTTACGGCAGCACACAAGTATCGATAACCGGCGGAAAGATTTATAATGAGACTGAAGGCACCGGATACGTGTTCGGCGGCGGATATTCGTCCGAAGGCCTCAGCGCCGCGATTGCGTCGACATCTAATGTCTGGGGCAATACAAACGTAAGCATAAGCGGCGGAGAAGTCGGCAATGTATTCGGCGGAATGTATGCAAACGAGATTTACGGAGGAGGCAGCGCATACGGCGAAGTCAAAGGAAATACGAATATCTCCATAACAGGCGGAAACGTCGGCAATGTATTTGGCGGCGGGCTGACAGAGAGCTTCAGCGGAGATGAATCCCTGACAATAAAAACTGCGGTTTTAGGCAACACCAACATAACCATATCCAACGCTTCCATTTCAGGCAGCGTCTACGGCGGAGGCAACGGAAAAGATTCCACTGTCGAAGGGGATGCCAACGTAACGCTGACCGGCGACGCCTCGGTATCGGGGACAATAAACGGCGGAGGCCTAAACGGCGCGACTGTAAGCGGGGTAAAAACCCTCAATGTCGGCACTTCGGCGTCTGCCTACACGGGCAGCCAAACGCTAAAGGTCGCCGATTTCGACAAAATAAAAATCTCAAACAACTCAACCGCCAAGATTAGCGCAGATATCTCCGGAGTTTCCGCCTCATCCTCCCAAATTATAGGCGGCATAGTAAGCGGCAAAGCCGAATTTGAAGACTCCGCATTCAAAAACAACTCGTTTGAAGGCACCGAAGGCTCCATATACGGCGGCATATTCGCCTCCGGACAAACCGTAAGCAAAAGCTCTTTTGAAGGCAATTCCGCAAACGTTACTTCGGCAACGAACAACTATATGGTTTACGGAACGGTTGCCAGCGTCCGCAATTCGGATTCCGCCGATTTTATCGAGTGCAAATTCGACTCGAATACCGCATACAGCACTTACAGAGTCCAAGGCGGCGTGCTTCAAGTCTTTAGCGGCGGCGATTTGAATGTTGAAAACTCGTCTTTTACAAACAATTCGTCAACAGCGGTAAACAAGGCCCGCGGAGGAGCAATAGAGAACTACAATGCGAACTTAAGCGTTTCAAACACGACTTTTGCGGGCAATAATGTTACAAGCACTTCGTTAAACTCTTACGGCGGCGCAGTTTATTCAAGTGAATCCTCTGCAGCCAGCAATCTAAACAACGTTGTTTTCTCTGGAAATTACGCCAATAACGGATACGGCGGCGCAGTTGCCGCGGAAGGACAGTCGCTCGTAAACTTTAACGCCACTGAGGACGCCGTATTTTTGGGCAACTACGCCACAAACGCCGATAGCTTAAAAGACGATTCGCGAGGAGGATTTTTATATCTTTCCGAAAGCGCCAAAGCAAACTTTGACGTTTCTGAAAATAAAACCCTCGCCATAGGCGACGGAACCGCCGGATACGACTCCATAGCCTCCGACTCTTCCGCAACATCAATTGCCAAAAACGGCGGCGGATTTCTTATCGTAAACGGCTCCATGCAAAATTACACCGGAGCGCTAAATGTAAACGCAGGGTCTATGAGCGTAAACAACGCCCTAGGCGCCTCGGAAATCTCAATAGCCGGCGGGGCAAAACTCTCCCTCACACTTTCGGACGGAATCCTTGCCGAAACAAAAGTCTCCAATCAAGGGGAACTCCGCCTGTCGCGCGGGACGCTAGCCGATAACGCATCGATAACGTTCTCCGAATACACCGGCAACGACGCGGTAGCCTTCGGTGGAACCTTCGCAAACGGAGTTTTTACCGCCGGCAAAAGCGCGAAAATATCATCAGCTCCAATTACAGTCGGAATCGGAGACTCCGACGTCCAAAGTGTAATCTACAGCAACAATGGCCAGAGCCTGAGCCTAGACTTTAACATCGCCAATATGGGCGAACAGGAAATAACCATAAATTCAATTTCCGAATCGCAAGACACTCAAGGCATATCCGGCACAGTTCTCGCCGCGTTTGACATAGACGCAGCCTACGACAAATCCGGCGACTGGACGGTAGTTTTAAGCGCGGGAATAGACTTAACCGGCATAAACGCAAATTCGCTGAAAGCCTGGCACAAGAGCGACGGCGGAGAATGGCAGGTTGCGGACGAAATATTGGTGGAATATTCCGACGGTATCGCAAAATTTGTCGTCGACGGCTTCAGCTCGTGGGCGATTTCCGGGGCCCAAGTTCCGGAACCGGCTGCAATAGCTGCAGTTTTCGGTATTCTAGCCTTTGCGTTGGCAGTATGCCGCAAACAAAAATAGTAAAATATTTAATAGGACAAACCGCCCGGAAAAATATCGGGCGGTTTTTTTATTTTTCGCATCTGCAATAAATAGAATGTAAAAAATATTTACAAGGACCGCCAATTCGGTTTTATTTGACTGCCATAATGAAGTCTGAGAATTGGAACTCGCGGCTTGGGGTTATTTTGGCTGTGGCGGGAAGCGCCGTAGGATTGGGAAATTTTCTGAAATTTCCGGGGCAAGTTGCAATGTACGGCGGGGCGTCGTTTATGATAGCCTACGTTATTTCTTTTTTCATAGTCGGATTGCCGATTGCAATGGCTGAATGGACAATGGGCAGACATGGAGGGGCAAACGGCTTCCACTCCCCAGTCGGCATAATGGGATTTTTTGGACAGAGCAAAAAAGTGGCCTATATAGGAATAACCAGCGTCTTGCTGACGCTGATGATTTACTGCTACTATATTTATATCGAAGCATGGTGCCTAGGATACGCGTTGAATTTTCTGACAGGAGCTCTCAATTTTTCAAGCATAGAAGATTCTGCAAAATTTTTCGGAGACTTTATAGGAGCTTCGGAAAACGGGTCTGTTTTAAAAATTTCTTTTAGCGGAGTCTTCGCATTTTTCATATTTTCCTTTGCGCTAAATTTCTGGCTAATACATAGGGGCGTATCGCGCGGGATAGAGTTTTTCTGCAAATACGCCATGCCAACCCTCGTGATTATCGCCCTGATAATAGTTGTAAGAATGATGACGCTTTCCAATGTTTCGCCCGAACATCCAGAACGCACAATAAACCAGGGAATGGGATTTATGTGGAATCCTGTAAAGGTCGTGCAAGAACGCCGTGATTCATCCGGAGAATGGGTGGCGGAAAAACAGCTGGTGGGAAACATGGAAATATCTCAAGCCGAAAGGGAAATATCCGCAACCCAAGCAGATTCTAAAATTCCCGATATCCGAATAAGGCGCATATCTGTATTTGAACAGCTAAAGAATCCTACAATTTGGATTGCCGCAGCCGGACAAGTTTTCTTTAGCTTGACCGTTGGATTCGGTGCCATAATGACATACGCAAGCTATTTGCGCCGCCGCGATGACATAGTTTTAAGCGCATTGTCGTCGTGCAGCGCAAACGAATTCTGCGAAGTTTGCCTGGGCGGACTAATAACAGTTCCGGCGGCGGTTGCGTTTTTCGGGGTAAGCGGCGCAATAGGCGCCGGATTGAGCCTTTTCGACCTTGGCTTCAAAGTATTGCCCATGTTCTTTACGTCAATGCCGCTAGGAGAGTTGTTCGGATTTTTATTTTTCTTTCTTTTATTTTTGGCGGCAGTTACAAGTTCGCTTTCGATGTTGCAGCCAAGCATGGCTTTTATAGAAGAGGCAATGCGCATAAAGAGGAATTTTTCCACCCTGCTCTTGGGCGTGATAACATTTTTTGTGTCAGGATTTGTTGTTTACTTTTCAAAAGATTTGAAAGCGATGGACACTTTCGATTTCTGGATGGGACAAGTTGCAATATATGTTTTTGCGATGGTGCAAATAATAATGTTTGCATGGCACTTTGGAATAAAGCGCGGAATAAGATTGGCAAACGAGGGTTCAGAAGTAAAGTTGCCGCGTTATTTTGGTTTTGTGCTAAAGTATATAACTCCGAGCGCCCTATTGTTGGTTTTCGCCTTTTGGCTTGCGTACGACGTATTTGGCCTACTTGGCGACGGTAAAATATCGCCTTACATATTGGATTTGACAGGCGGAGACGGGCGGGAACCCAATATGGTAGCCAGAATCTGCATAACAATAATGATAGCAGTTTACGGATTTTTCGCCGCAATATTATACTATTCAAACCGCTATGAGAGGTTGGAGAGGATGAAGAAATGACATTAGGAGGCTGGATAACATTTGCAATATCCGTTGGAGGATTTACAAGTTTTTTTGTATGGTGCATGTATAAAGTGTGCGCCGGCGGCAAAGGAATACACAGTCATAATGATGATGAAAATTCATCCGAAAGCATGGAATAAAAAAGAAAAAATATATTGACCGAGAAGGAAAAAGCGCCTACTTTGATTAGCTTAAAAAACAAGGAGAGATGACAGAGTGGCCGATTGTGCCTGACTCGAAATCAGGTGTGCGGGAAACCGTACCGGGGGTTCAAATCCCTCTCTCTCCGCGTTTATAACTTTCACACTGCAATGGTG
>CALXLN010000031.1 GCA_944389215.1 uncultured Opitutales bacterium | reverse complement strand
CCATGCCGGAGATTTTTGTTTCATTAGGTCCGGAATCGTGCATGTGCTCGGCGCCGGAAATTTGGTTCTTGAAATTCAGGAAAATTCGCCGTCCACATACAGGATATTCGATTGGGACAGGGTGGATTTAAAGGGAAATAAGCGAGAGCTGCACTTAAAAGAAGCGCTAGAGTCCATAAACGCCGATTTGCCCGACCAGCCGCGTCCCGTGCGCGAGAACGACGAGCCTTCTAGGACGCTTCTCGAACATTCATCTTTTAAAATAACGCGCGTAAGATTGTCCCAAGGAGAGTCGGTGTCGTTTAAAGCCATGGAAAAACCTAGGATACTGTCGCTCATACGCGGGTGCGCAACATGCGGGAAATACCGCCTAAAAGCGCTGTGCACAGTTTTAATTCCCTATTCGGCAAACGCGACTTTCACGGCGCAAACCCCGGTAACATTTTTGCTCACAGAGGATTTCTGCTGAGAAAACAACGGCGGCATGAAAAGATTTTCGGCGGAGTTTCCCCGGCGGTTAACTGTTAACCACATTAAAAATATATTGGTGTTGATAACGAATTTAAAATCCATTTAAATCCGTGATGTCAAAAAAAGAACCGCAACAAAATCAAGGAGAGACAATGAAAATTAAGCTAATTGCATTTTTGACTGCGGCTGCGCTGTCTGTTGCCGCATCAGCAGAGCCTTTTATTCCGCGCAGCGCCGACGAAGACAAAGACGGCGTAATGTCCGCAAAATATTGGGAGATTTGGAATCCAAAAGTTCAGGAGCAAATAGACCGCGACATTGAAGCCAACCGCAAGGCAAACGCTTCCGTTAAGTTGGATGGCGCAAACGAAAACACACAAGTGCAAATAGAGCAAATTTCCCACGATTTTATATTCGGAGCGCATATTTTCAATTTCAACCAGCTTGGAGACGAGTCGCTCAACGCCAAATACCGCTCTCTTTACGGAAGCCTGTTCAATTCCGCAACCGTTGCGTTTTACTGGGAACACTTTGAAATGCAGCAGGGCAGGCCAAGATTTGCCGGAGAATTTTGGGACTCGGAAAAATATTGGAAAAGCTCCGCCTCGCCAAAGACGGAGGAACATTGGCGCCGCCCGGCTCCAGACCCCGTTATAGACTTCTGCAAAAGCCAGGGAATAAGAGTCCACGGGCATCCGCTTGTCTGGGGGAGCAGAGAATGGCACACGCCAACTTGGATGCTTAAAAACTGCGCCAAAGGCGAAGAAGCCGACAAGCTCAAGACTCTCATTGCAGAATTTCCAAAACACGGCAACAAGTGCGCCGGCGAAAAATACACAAAAAAATACAAAGACATGTCCGCAAAAGACCTTGGCGAATACATTCCAAATCTTGCAGCGGAAATGAAGCGCCTTACCCAAAAGAGAATTAACGAAATAGCCGCCCACTACGGCGACAGGGTCGACAGTTGGGATGTTGTCAATGAAAGCGCAACGGACTGGGGAAAGGGCGTAATCGTTAAAGGCGACGCAATTTGCAAGAGCTGGTACGGAATGATGCCCGGAGACTATCCGTATCTGGCTTTTCAAACTGCCCAAGCCGCCTTCCCCGCGAATGTAAAGCTGAATATAAACGACTATAAATGCGACAATGTATACACTTCAGAAATAAAAGACCTCCTATCGCGCGGATGCAAAGTCGACATAGTAGGCTCCCAAATGCATCTGTTTAATCCTAAACAAACGCTGGCCATTTCCGAAGGCAAAGACATTCAAACTCCGCAACAAGTGCAAAAAACGATGGATGCGATAGATGTCGGAAAGCCGATACATCTGAGCGAAATCACAATCACAGCCCCCGACACCACCGACAAAGGAAGAATGATGCAGGCGATAATCGCGCGCAATTTATACAGGAAGTGGTTTAGCATAAAGCCGATGATGGGGATAACTTGGTGGAATGTGGTAGACGACTGCGGCGCGCCGGGCGAGCCCTCGATGTCAGGGCTTTTCACGCGCGGAATGAATCCAAAGCCTGCCTTCTACGCCCTAAACGGGCTTATAAATAAAGAGTGGAAAACAATCCTAACAAAAAAAGCCGAAGCTGACGGCACGATAAACTTCCGCGGATTCAAGGGCAAGTACAGGCTGTCATGGAAAGATAAAAACGGCGCCGAAAAATTCGCCTACATTCATGTGAAATAGCAAATGGCTAAAGGGTGCGGGCAACAAAACAGAAAAGCAAGGCTTAAGGATATAGCTGAACGCGCCGGCATATCCAAAGCAGCCGTTTCATTGGCTCTAGCGGGCTCTAAAAAAGTTTCCATACAAACGAGGCGCAAAATCCGCGCGCTTGCCGACAAACTCGGCTACAAGCGAAATCCGATAATATCCTCGGTAATGTCGCAAATAAAAAGCGGCGGCGAAAAAAAATTCCTTGAAACGATAGTCCTAATAAACGCCAACAAAGCAAAGGACGCCCCGCAGAAATATCCGATATTCTCAAAGTACATAGACGGCGTAAAATTTGAATCTGCCGAAATTGGATACGCTGTCTACGAAATCTGGCTATACGAAAAATCTCTCGGGGCGCAAAGGCTCGAGACAATTCTAAACTCGCGCGGAATCAGGGGAGGAATAATCGTCGGGCACGCCGACGACACAACCCTGCCTTCGAAATTTTCAAACATATGGTCAAAATTTAAATTTGTGTCGGCGGGAATACGAACCAGAAATCCGGTTTTCGATTTCATATCCGCTGATAAATTTTTAATAGCCCACTTCGCTACGGCAAACATAATAAAAAGCGGCTATAAGCGCCCCGCCCTTGCCATCGACGAACATATCGACGAGGTTGTCGAAGGCAGGTTTATAGGCGGTTTCCTGCGCGCGCAGCTCGCGCTTCCGGAAAGCGCAAGAATCCCTCCGTTTCTGGAAGTTTCTAAAGCGCGCAGAAATCCCAAAGCGTTTTTTGAATGGATTTCCAAGAACAAACCTGACGCAATATTTTCGATATCAAACACAACAAGCGAATGGTTGGAAACTCCGGAAATCTCAGGAAAAATTTCCCCATCTATCGACATCATACAGCTCGAGCGCCGCTCGGAATCGGGAGAATGGCTTGCCATAGACCACAACTATGAACTCGTCGGCAGGCTTGCGGTAAGAAAGCTATTTGAAATCTTAAACGCCCCCCAAACCTCAATGCGCACTCCAACCGCAACGATTGTCCAGCCGGACTGGAATAAAAAGCTTCTAATTGCAAAGCCTCGCAACACAGCCCCTAAAAGTTAACGGTCAACCAACAACATCCCTTTGAGTGCTTGCAAACGCCTGCAATATATAAAACTGTAAAAATGCTTATGAACAATGCATCGCAACAAAAAAACGCCCGCAATTATAAATGGCTGCTGTTGCTATTTCTGTGGGTGGCTTTTTTCCTGCACCAAGGAACCCGCCAAATCTACAATGCCATTCTTCCGCAAATACAGGCTGCCTTTGATGTGGATTCCGTAAAGATGGGGCTAGTAGGAACGGTGTTTACGATAACTTACGGCGTGTGCGCGCCGCTCTCCGGCGTAGCAAGCGACTTTTTGCGCCGCAAATGGATGGTTGTATTCGGTCTGTTGATTTTTTGCGAGGGAATTTTCATATCCGGTTGGGCGGAAGGAATCGGAGTAATGCTCGTATTTTACGGCTTGGTCAACGGCGCCGGACAGGCGTTCTATTATCCCGCCGCATGCTCTCTGCTTGGACAGCTCCACGAAGACACGCGCGCAACGGCGCTTGCAATACACCAAACCGCTTTATACGCCGGAATCGTAATATGCAGCTGCGTTTCCGGATATTTTGGCGATATCCCGTCATTAGGCGACTTCAGCGGCTGGAGAATTCCGTTTGTTCTATTTGGCGGAATTGGAATTTTATGGGCGGTTTGCCTAATGTTTTTAATGCGCGACACTCCACCTCCGGCAAAAAGAAACGAAGAATTGGGTTCTGCCGAAAAAGCATCGCTGAAAGACGCTTTTTTTGTTATGTTTCGCAAGCCGAGCGCGATTATGTTGGCTTTGGGGTTCGGAATGATGGTTTACGTCGACTGCGGATTCAAGACGTGGATGCCAACTTTTCTGCAAGATAAATTCGGCCTTGACGGCGCGCAGGCCGCGTTCAACGCGGTAATATGGCATTATATCGGCGCGTTTATGGGAGTCATGGCGGGCGGAAGAATTACCGACAAATTGGCGCGGACAAGAAAAACTGTAAGATTTGAAGCCAATATTGCGGGTCTTTTTTTGGGGGCGCCTTTTATATATATGATGTCGTCAACGTCCTCGGAAGCCCTATGCTTTTTGGCGATGTTCTTGTTCGGAATATTCAGGGGCGTTTACGATTCCAACCTGTTCGCTTCGCTGTTCGACGTAGTGGCGCCGCGGTACAGGGCGTCGGCTTCGGGGCTAATGCTTTGTTTCGCGTTCATAATAGGTTCGACGGCGCCGGCGGTTCTGGGATGGATGCGCGACGAATTTGGAATGGCAAGCGGAATAGCGTCGCTGGCCGCATTCTATTTTGCGGGCGGGCTCATAATACTTTTGGCGCGCAATATTTTCTTCAAGCGCGACTATGAGGCCGTTTAAAAATTTCAACGCTGATAAAAATATATGAAATACGACGACGATATAAACCTTTGCAAAAAATTCGACCTCCACGGAAGGCGCGCCTTAGTTACAGGCTCAGCGCGCGGAATTGGCAGGGCGATAGCCCTCGGGCTCGCAGAATACGGCGCGCAAGTAATAGTGCATGGCGCCGCCCCAAGCGGGCCGCTGGAAAGCGCTTTGGAAGCCGTAAGAAAGCGTAGCCCATCGAGTTTTTCCGTAACAGGAAACCTATCCGACGCCGGCGCTCCGGAAAGAATCGCCGAACAAATAAAACATCATTGCCCGCTGCCCGATATTCTCGTTTTAAACGCCTCTATTCAATACAGGACAAAATGGTTTGAAATACCGCATGAAGAAGCTCTCAAACAAATGCAGGTAAATTTCAACGCCTCCCTTGCCCTGATGCAAATCTGCTTCCCGCTAATGAAGGAACAAAAATGGGGAAGAATACTTACAATAGGCAGCGTGCAAGAGTTTAGGCCGCATCCCGACATGGCAATTTACGCTGCAAGCAAAGCGGCGCAGGAAAATCTCGTGCGCAACGTGGCAAGGCAAGTGGCGGTTTACGGAATCACCGTGAACAACATAGCCCCCGGCGTATTCGCAACAGACCGCAACGAAGAGGCTCTTTCAAATCCGGAATACGCCAAACGCGTAACCGATTGCATTCCAACCCATACATACGCCGAACCTTCCGACGCCGCGGGCGCAGCCCTGCTGTTGTGTTCCGACGCGGGCAGATACATAACCGGCGCAAACCTTGCAGTCGACGGCGGATTGAGGCTTCCGGGCTAGCCTGCAAAACCATTTCAACCCAACATTTGAAAGAACAAAAATATGTCAGAAGAAAAACAAGAAAATATGCTTCAAAAAGAGGCTAAAATGATGCATCTGGAAAAGCTTATCGCCGAGCGCGAAGGAATTTCATCGGCAGAATTTCCCGTGCCGGTAAAAGAGTTGCTTGCGCGCTACGAACAGCTTTACACGGGCGCTATAAACGATGTAATGCGCGAATTTTGCCTTTTAAACCAAGCCTTGCCGCACGACATCGTCCCACTGCGCCCGGAGCGAACAGTAGCCGGAATAGCCTTTACGGTAAAAAGTTCCCCCAACGTGAAAATCACCGGAGAGATGACGTTCAGGACAAAAATGCTCGACGAAATGCACGAGGACGCCTTTGTAGTCTGGGACACCAGCAAAGACGAAGAAGCAACCCTTTGGGGCGGCGTAATGACCGCAACCGCCGTTTCAAAAAAAGTGAGGGCCGCGGCAATAGACGGGGGAATACGCGACACCCGCCAGATTCTGGAAAAAGATTTTCCATTGTTTTACCGCTACCGCACATCGAACGGCAGCCTAGGAAGGTGCCTGATTACCCACTATCAAGTCCCGATTAAGCTCGGAAATGTTACGATAAAACCCGGCGACATCATAATGGGAGACATCGACGGCGTGCTATGCGTTCCGCGCGATATCGCATGGGATGTTCTAGTGCGCGCAGAGGAAATACGCGAAAATGAAAAGAAAATTTTTTCCTGGGTAAACTCCGGCGAAACAATAGAATCCATAACCCAAAAAGGCGGATACTTTTAAATCCGGAAGTCCTAACAAAAGCGCAAAACACTATGAAAATTGACCCTTCTTCTTTAAAAATAACCGATATGCGCTTCGCCGACATAGACGGCGCGCCCAAGCGCTGCACCCTGATAAAAATCTTTACAAACCAGGGAATAGTCGGGTACGGCGAGGTGCGCGACGCCTCAAGCCGCACATACGCTGCAATGTTGAAAAGCCGAATTCTCGGCGAAAATCCGTGCAACGTGGAAAAGATTTTCAACCGCATAAAACAGTTTGGAGGGGACTCCCGCCAAGCAGGCGGCGTATGCGGAATAGAAGTCGCCCTATGGGACTTGGCGGGAAAAGCTTGGGGCGTTCCCATATGGCAGATGCTCGGCGGCAAATACCGCGACAAGATTCGCGTTTATTGCGACACCGACAGCGAAGGCGGCGGAAGGGATATGGGAAAAGCCCTCAAGGAAAGAATCGCCCTCGGCTATACATTCCTAAAGATGGATTTGGGAATAGAGCTTCTGGCGGACATTCCCGGCGCTCTTTGCGCTCCACTCGGATTTTTAGAAAAGATGCGCGAGTACAAAAAAACTGTTTTTTCAACGCCCCACGGTTCAATAGACCCGCGGGCAATGCGCGGAGAAGCATACGATTTATTTAACACTGCGCACCCGTTTACTGGAATCCACATAACTGAAAAAGGGCTGGATTTTCTTGAAAACTATATGAAAGACGTGCGCGCGGAAATAGGCTATGAAATACCGCTGGCAATAGACCACATAGGGCACGTTCCGCTTGAAGACTGCATAAAGTTGGCAAGGAGGCTTGAGAAATACAATTTATCTTGGATGGAAGACCCCGTTCCGTGGCAGTACACCGACCAATACGTCCGCCTTGCAAATTCCACTACAACCCCCATTGCCACCGGAGAAGATATTTATCTGCGCGAAGGATTCAAGCCGCTTCTTGAATCTGGCGCGCTTGCCGTTATCCATCCCGATGTGCTTACCGCAGGGGGGATTTTGGAGACAAAACTTATCGGAGACATGGCAGAACGTTTCCACACGGCAATGGCAATACATATGGCGGAAAGTCCGATAGCCTGCATGGCTGCCGTGCATGTAGCGGCAGCTACGCGGAATTTTACCGCTCTTGAAATACATTCCGTAGACGTTCCCTGGTGGGAGAACCTCGTAAACGGACTGCCTAAACCTCTTGTCAAGAACGGATACATAGACGTTCCAAATGCTCCCGGGCTTGGAATAGAATCGCTAAACGAGGATTTGATTTCCCAAAAATTGCACGCCGACTTTCCAGAAGCTTGGGCGGACACATCCGAATGGGATAAAGAATGGTCCAACGACAGGCGCTGGTCTTAAAAAACGCACCGCGCGCATACCGCATACAAAAAGGAATTGCGCGGCATACTAAACAAATAAAGGCAACAAAATGAAGCTTAGATGGTTGTCGCAAGCCGGTTTTCTTTTGCAAAGCCAAGGAATGAGAATTGCTATCGATCCGTATTTGAGCGACGATCTCGCAAAACTCAAGCATTACAGAATGTCTCCCCCTCCAATAGATCCCGCAACGCTCAATCCCGACGCGGTAATTTTTTCCCACGACCACTTGGACCATTACGATCCTGCAACCGTTGCGGAAATTTTGCGAATCCGCCCTGATTGCAAGCTCATAGGGCCGGAAAGCGTTTGCGCCCACCATAAAAAATTAGGATTCGACGCATCAAACTTTATCAAAATAAAAGAAGGCGGTTCCGAATATCTTTGCGGCTTAAAAATAACCGCTGTGCGCGCGTACCATTCAGACCCATGCGCCGTCGGTTTTTTTATCTCGACTGAAAAATCAGACATATACATTTCAGCCGACACGCTCTACCGACCGACTCTCGCCAAGGAAATACTGGCAATATCCGGGGAAAAACCGACTCTCGCCATAGTCTGCATAAACGGCAAACTCGGCAATATGCCGTGGAATGACGCCGCAAAGCTTGTTCTGGAACTTGGAGCGTCCGCAGCCATGCCGATGCACTACGGATTGTTTGCCGACAACACAGAAAATCCGGAACCGTTTAAAGAATACCTGTCCGCGCGGGGAATAAGCGTAACAATCCCGAACGAACACTCCACCTATGATTTGTAGCCGCTGCGCTTTTGTAGCCTTTGAACTTCACTTGCCATATCCCAAAACTCAGCAGAAAATTTTCAGTGCCGCATAAAGCCGAGAAAGAAGCTTCTCTCAAAAACCAGCTTTTACGCGCAATTAAAAAAAAACACAGGAACTAATGCAAAATATAATGGCGGAAATATTCTTTCGCAGGCAGAGTTTTCTTTTAAGGAAAATATTTATAGCCCAAAGAAACAAATAGATCCCTCTGCGCATCCGTTGAAAATACATCTAAAAAAACATCTAAATTTAATACTTAAAAAAGGTGCGCCCCTTGGAGTAAAAACTTCTCAAGGGGCGCTTATATATATGATGGGGGAGGAAATTTTTTTATTGTGCTGTTATATTCTTATTTTCATCGGAGTTTTGCAAGTATTTTTTTATTTTTTTTATTAAATTGATACTCAACAAGTTGAGTAGTAATCATTAAAAAATTAGAGTTTTTTCGATATTTTCTGCCGCAATTTTTGCTCCTGTCCAAGCAGCCTGCAAGTTAAAGCCGCCCGTTATTCCATCAATATCGAGACACTCTCCCGCAAAATAAAGGTTGGCAACTAGCTTGCTCTGCATAGTCGAGGAATCTATTTGTTCCAATTTCAATCCGCCGCACGTTACAAATTCCTCTTTGTGCGACGACTTGCCGACAACTTTTGTTTTAAAGTTTATAATTTTTTCCACCAGAGTTCTCTGTTTTTCGGATGAAAAATTTGCAATAGTGCAATTTGCGTCTATGCCCGAAACCCCGCAAAGATAAGCCCAAAGAGCTTTGGGAATATTAAACATAGGAATATTCAAAACCGATTTTTTGGGAGAATCCAAACGCGCCCGCGCAAAAGCAGCGTTGATGTCTGCGCGCAGGTTTGGCGCAAAATTTATAGACAGCCCAAATACATAATTTTTGGCCGCAAACGCGCGGGCACCAAAGCTTGAAAGCTTTAAAACAGACGGCCCGCCAATCCCGAAATGTGTCAGCAAAAGAGCGCCCTCGGACGAAAATTTTTTGTCCGCAACATTCGCGGAAAGTTTTGCGCAAGGAACCGATATTCCAGACAAGTCGCGCCAGCTTGAATTTCCCGCAGTGTCGAGTTTGAGCGAAAAGAGCGAAGGCGCCGCAGCCTCAAAAGAATGCCCCAGCGCCTCGAGCGATTTTTTTAGAGAATCGTTCCAATTCCCCCCTACGCATACCATAACGGCGGCGGCGCAATCGCGGAAAATTTCTCCGTTTAAGCGCTCTCCGGTTACTTTGAAGTTGTCGCCTTCTTTGGAAATGTTTTTTACGCGCGCGCCAAATTCAAATACCGCACCGTTGCGCGACGCCGCGGATATTAGCGCGTCCGCCACATCCGACGCTTTGTTTGTAGAGGGAAAAACTCTGCCGGCATCTTCAACTTTGCTTTTTACGCCCAATTCCTCAAAAAATTCAACCGCAGATTTTGCCCCAAATCTCATGAGAGGCTTTCTGATGGCAGAAGCTCCGCGCGGATAAAATTCCTTTGGAATATTTTTATCGACATTCAGATTTGTAAAATTGCACCTGCCGCCGCCTGTAAGCAAAAGCTTTTGCAAAGGTTTATTCGAGGCCTCGTATATCTTTATGCCAAGGCCGGTATTTTTTTTCAGCGCAGCAGCGCAAAAAACCCCGGCGGCGCCCGCCCCTATTATGGCAAGATTCTTCATTTTTCACCCGAGCCCTCGGAAACGGCTTCTCCTATTCTGTTCAAGGCGTAAAGCGTTGCGCTAAAAAACAAGGCCGGGAAAACCAGCATCCACGGAGCGTCCTCCATATATTCCGCGCCGTCTTTTACAAGCCCGCCCCACGACGGCAAAGGCGCCTGCACGCCAAGCCCTAAAAAGCTCAAAAACGCCTCCAATAGCATAACGCTGGGCACTGTAAGCGCCGCGCAAACCAAAACCGCTCCAAAGACATTCGGCAATATGTGCCTGCGCATAATTCCCCATCGGCTCTCGCCCAAAGCCACGGCGGCTTCCACGAACTGCCTCGATTTTATATCGAGCGTCATGGCCCTCACGATTCTCGCCATCGTAAGCCACTCGACAGCTCCAATCGCCACAAATATCAGCCACAAACTTCTGCCGAAAGCCATCATCAAGAGTATTACAAAAATTGTAAACGGCAGCGAATAGACTATATCTACAATTCTCATCATAAGAGCGTCGGTTTTTCCCCCGCACATTCCCGAAACCATACCGTAGGAAGTCCCTATAAGAACAGCCACAACTGTCGCCAATATTCCGACAGCAAACGACACTCTTCCCCCGAAAAGCATCCTGCTTAGCAAATCGCGGCCGTGGATATCGGTTCCAAACCAGTGTTCCATTGATGGCGGAGTAGCCCCAAGAGAAAGATTTTGAACCTGATAATCATACGGGGCAACTATGCCCGCGGCAAAACAAAGGGAAGCTGTAACAATTATGAAAAAAAGCGACGCCAGCGCAAGCCTGTCCGCCTTTAGAGCTCTCCAAACTTTCGCAAATGCGGAATCCGACGAAGACTCTTCCAATATCCAATCGGATTTCATTTTCGCATCTCCTTTGCTATTTTAGGATTCACCGCAGCAAGCAGAAAATCCGAAAGCAGGTTAAAGGCTATTATAAAGACGGAATACAGCATGACGCATCCCATAATCATCGTGTAGTCGTTGTCGAGGGCGCTCGATATAAAGAACCTTCCCAGCCCGGGAATTTGAAAAATTGTCTCCACAACAAACGAGCCTGAAAGCAACCCCGCGGCGGCGGGACCTATGTACGATATTACAGGCTCAACTGCGTTGCGCAAGATATGCACAAAATAGACCCTGCCCTTTCCGCATCCCTTTGCGACAGCAGTCCTGACGTACCCGCGCGATTTCTCCTCGACAGCCCTGCTGCGCGAAAGCCGCGCAATCCACGCCGCGTAAAAAAGCGCCAAAGTAAAAGCCGGCAAAACTATGTCCGACGGGAAATCGGACCATCCCATAGCGTTAAAACAATTTAATCTAAGGCAGAAAATTAGGATTAAAACCGGCCCCAAAACAAAAGCGGGCAGGCATATGCCCACCAATGAAATCCCCGAAAGCGCAGCCCCGATTTTACCGCTAGGAAACGCCGCAGCCGCAAACCCGACGCCCAACCCCAGCACCAGCGCTATAGCCAGCGCGCATCCGCCAAGCTCCAAAGAGACCAAAGCCTTTTCGCGCAAAATCTCGTTCACGCTCCACCCTGCGTACTTGAAAGAAGGCCCCAAATCTCCGCGGGCGAGATTTTTTAGGAAACTGCAATACTGCACTACGAGCGGCTCGTCTAATCCGTAATAGGAATTCAACGCCGCCAAAGTTTCCTCGCTAACCGCGCGTTCTTTGTCGAAAGGACCTCCCGGGACAAAGCGAACCATGAAAAACACTGCCGTTACTATTATAAAAAAGACGGGAATAGCCTCCAAAATTCTGCTTGTAAAATATTTCAACATAAGTCTATTTTCCTGCTTCCGGATTCAGCTTCACCCCTTTGTAATCGTGGTAGTCCAATAGGTTTGAAGTCCAATTTTCGACCATCGGAGAAATCCGATAGACTCGCGAATAAAAATACAGCGGCACAATAGGCGCGCTCTCGAGCATCAAAGCCTCGGCTGCCGCCAAATTTTCAAATCTTTGCGCGCGCTCTTTTGAAAGCGCCGCCGCGCGCAAAAGGGCGTCGTATTTTGCGTCTGAAAAGCCCGTGTGGTTTAATCCGTTCGCAGACTCGAAATTCTGCAAAAAAGACTCCGGGGCGGCAAAGTCTCCGACCCAGCTTGAACGGGCTATTTCAAAATCGCCCTCGCGCCGGGCTGCCAGATATGCCGGCCATGAAAGATTGTACAACTCCACTTCAACGCCGAGATTTTTTTTCCACATCTGCTGCACGGCCTCGGCTATGGGCTTGTGCTGTTCGGACGTATTATAAGTAAGCCTTACTTTCGGAAACCCTTTGCCGCCCGGATAGCCCGCTTCCGCAAGAAGCTTTTGGGCGGCGGCGATGTCGTACTTTATTTTGCGCGAATCGTCGAGAACGTAGCCGTCGCAATTGTCGGGTACAAAACTATGGGCGCTCTTTTGGCCGGCTTTTAGGAAAGAGTCTATTATCAGGCGCCTGTCTATCGACATCGCAAAAGCCCTGCGCACCCTTGAATCGTCAAAAGGAGGCTTGCGCGTGTTGAACATATAATAGTACACGCCCAGCCAATCGTCGCTGCGCAGCGTCGCGGGAGAATCGCGCTTTACAGCATCGATTCTCGAAGGCGCAATGGAATCGGTTATATGCAGCTGCCCCGCCCTAAAGGCCCGGTCTTCAGTGTTGATATTGGATATTGGCAAAAAATCCACACCATTTAAATATACGCTTTTTGCGCCGCGGTAGAAAGGATTCTTGCGCACAGACACTTTCTCGTTTATGCTCCAATAGTCGAGCGTGAAAGCGCCGTTGCAAACCATGTTTTGGGGACGCGTCCAAAGAGAGTCGCGCGTTTGGGCCGCATTGAATTTCTCCAAATTCTTTTGCGATACGGGGAAATAGACATTGTGGTAAAGCAGAGACAGAAAATACGGAGCCGGCTCTTCGAGCTCGACTTCCAAGACATAATCAGAAAGCGCTTTTGCTCCAAGCAAAGACGCATCGGACAGTTTCCCCGAATTTATTGCGCGCGCATTTTTTATAGGGAACATTAGCGAAGCATACTCGGCGCCCAACTTCGGGTTTACAACCCTTTTCCACGCAAAGACAAAATCTCCCGCCGTTACAGGCGAACCATCCGACCACTTTGCCGACTCGTCCAAGTAAAAAGTATATTTTTTGCCGTCCGAAGAAATCTTCCAACTTTTCGCAGCCGCCGGTATCGGGCGCAATGTGCGCGCATCGGCGCCGACGAGCCCCTCGAAAAGTCCCGACAGAATTTTAAACTCCGAAAGCCCGGTTGAAAGCGCGGGATCCAAAGACGCCGGATCCGCCGCGTTTCCCATCAAAAGAATTCCGCGCTCCGCAGCCTTGCGCGCGGGAGTTTCGCGTTTTGCGCAAGAAACGCACGCGGCGCAAAGAAAAACGGCGGCAGCAACAACCGCCGCTTTTTTCAATCTTTCTGCAAAATTTTCCGCCATGGCACAAAATAAAAACTTTCCCCCGCGCCGCGCGTCAGAATTTTGGAACCGCGGCTATGAGTTTCTGTGTGTACGGATGCTTTGGATGCGCGCAAACCTCGCGCGAATCTCCCTGCTCGACGATTTTGCCGCCCGTCATGACCATAATCCTGTCGCTCAAATATTCGACTACGGCAATATCGTGGGCTACAAAAAGAAAAGTTAAATTCATTTCGTCGCGCAAATTTTGAAGAAGATTTATTATTTGAGCCTGCACGGAAACGTCGAGCGCGCTTACGGGTTCGTCGCAAATAATAAAGTCCGGCTCGACAGCCAAAGCGCGGGCGATTCCGATGCGCTGGCGCTGCCCCCCTGAGAATTCGTGCGGATAACGCGCCATATAATCGGGTTTCAATCCCACTATTTCCAAAAGTTCCGCAACCCTGTCGCGCTTTTTTTGGCGGCTCATCTTCTTAAAATGAATGTCCAAAGGCTCGGAAATTATGCGGAAAATATCCATGCGCGGATTAAGCGAATTGAAAGGGTCCTGAAAAATCATCTGGATTTTTTTTCTATATGGGAGAAACCGCCTTTCATCCAAGCCCGAAATGTTTTCGCCCCGATAAAAAATTTTTCCGCCCGATATCGGAGCCAATTTTATTATAGCCCTGCCGGTTGTCGTTTTGCCCGAACCGCTCTCGCCGACAAGACCAAGAATTTCGCCGCGCCGGATTGAAAAGCTAACGTCGTCTACGGCGTTAAAAACCTTCTTTGAGCCGCCGAAAAGCCCGCCGGCAATAGGATACGACACCGTGAGATTGCAAACGCGCAAAAGTTCCTCGGCGGAGGAAAAGTCGCGCTTTGATTCAGATTGCACCGAGCTTTTCATAGTCTATCGGCTCCAGTTTTTTTGTCATTCCAAGGCGCGGTATGCAGCCAATTAGCGCCTTTGTGTAGGGATGCTGAGGATTGTTAAGAACGTCTGCGCAGCGCCCCTGCTCGACAATTTTGCCGCGGAACATTACAAGCACGCGCTCGCAAAGTTCGCTTATTATTCCAAAATTGTGGGTTATTAGAAGCAAGGACATTCCGCGCCTTGCGCGCACGGATTTCAAGAGGTCGATTATCTGTTTTTGTATTGTAACATCAAGGGCGGTCGTAGGTTCGTCTGCGACGAGGAGATTGGGTTTGCACGCCAATGCCATGGCAATCATGACCCTCTGCTGCATTCCGCCGGACAACTCGTGGGGATACGACTTGTACCGAAGTTCCGGATTGCGTATTCCGACCTCCGCCAGCGCGTCGACAACCACTTTGCGGACATCCTCCGTTTCGGGGAAATGAAGCCTCACAGCCTCGGCTATCTGGTAGCCTACAGTAAATACCGGATTCAAGGAAGTTGACGGTTCTTGAAATATGTAGGCTATTTTTCGCCCGCGTATTTTGCGGAGCGAAGATTCGTCCATTGCCGCTACATCGGAGTTTTCAAACAGAATTTTTCCGCTTACAGAACAAACCGGAGGCGGCGGGAGAAGGCGCGTAAGGCTCATGGCGGTTACAGTCTTGCCTGAGCCGCTCTCGCCGACAATGGCAACCGACTCGTTTTCGCCTATGCAAAAATCTATACCCTTCACGGCTTCGGTTTCGCCGCGCCGCGTGCTAAATTTTATCCGCAAATTTTGTACGTCTAAAAGGTTCATTTCGGTTTTATATTCTTTACCATCATAAGTTCGTTTATTCCGCCTATTCGCCTGTACGACAACTTATCCATATTCTTGCGGAGAAAGAAAACCCCAAGACCGCCAACCTTGCGGTCTTCGAGGCTGGAAGTCAAGTCGGGAGGAGCTGCGTCCAGCAGCGGATTAAACGCCCGCGCAGTATCGCGCACAAATATCTCCACGCGGTTTCCGCGCTTTGCAATTTCTATTTCTACACTTTTTGAAGGGTCTTGAGAATATCCGTATTCGACGCAATTTGCAAAAACCTCCTCCACGCAAAGATTTATTTGAAAGCATATATCATCCAAGCCGTTTGAAGCGCAATAGTTTTCTATATCGGCGGTTATTGCGCCGATGTTTTCAAGCTTTGCCGAATATGATTTTTTCATGGATGATTATCTGAAAATTATTTCGCATAGGGAGAAATCGTCGTCGAAAAGCTCCCTGTTCTGGGCGGACTGCGAAAAACGCATCATTTGCTCCACTTTACGTTGACATCCGGAATCGGATTTAAGTTCCTCGGCAAAATCGTCCACACTCATCATTCCCGAACCGTCCGCGTATTCTACTTCGTATACGCCGTCGCTAAAGACGAAAAACTTGGCGCCGCTTTCCACCGTTGCGCTGGCTTTTTTATATTCTGTTCCCGGAAATCCGCCAACGACCATTCCGTCGGTCTTTAGCTTTTTTATGCCGGAAGAATCTATGAGTATCGCGGGAGGATGCCCGCCGGAAGCGTATTCCAAAACCCGCGTCTTGGAATTGAACACGCCGTACCAAAATGTAAAATACATTCCGTTCTGCTTGTCCATATCGAACGCGCTGTTGAGACCGCAAAGAACTTCGGCGGGATTTTTAAAATCGACCCCAGCCAAACCCTTTGAGCGAAGCACGTTCATAACCGAGACCGAAAGCAGCGCGGCACCCACTCCGTGCCCGCAGACATCCAATAGATATACCGCAAAACTTTCTTCGTCGAGCCATTCGTAGCCGAAACAATCGCCGCCCAATTCCGTAGAACTTCTGAAAATCCAGTCCGTCGAAAGAACCGGCGTATCCATGCGTTCCGGCAACAGCCCTATTACATAGCGGGCGGCCTCGTCCAGCTCGTTCTTTAGCGCCGCCTGGCTCTTTTGAAGCCGGACCATTGCGTCGTTGCGCTCGCATAAATTTATATATGCACGCGAGTGGTAGCGCACGCGCGCTATAACCTCAAGCTTGTCGGGAAATTTTACCATATAGTCGTTCGCCCCAAATTCGAACGCTTTGTACTTTATATCCGGATCCTCTTTCGAAGACAAAACTATTAGCGGCACATCGCGCGTAGCTGGATTTGCCCTAAAAAATTTGACCAGCGTAAGCCCGTCCACATCCGGCATTACCAAATCCTGCAAGATTACCGTTGGCTTGACTTTGGCAGCCATCGCCAAAGCTTCCGTCGGCTTTTCGCAAAAGAAGAAATCCACGCCGTCCTCGCCGGCAAGCATATGCCTTATGGCCTCGCCGATAATTGGTTGGTCGTCCACCATGAGCACTTTTGCGCGCATGCGCCGCGGCGAGCCCGAATCATCCGAATTTGCGACTGACAAAATCCCTTTAGCCTCCATAACAACACTCTTTTTTCTATTTGCCGAAAACGCAACCTTTTTTTGGGAAATCCGCAAACTTGCCGGCTTTCAAAACAAACAAGTTTTGGCATACTTTAGCTTGGAACCCGCGCCGGCAACTTTTATTTGCATAGGCTAGCAGGTTTTGCGGCAGGATGGATAAAAACACGGCGCAGACCGCCCAGAAAAATCGGCGTGGAAAAAAATCTATCCGCAAAAATATCCGCCGCTAAAAAAAAGAGGGGCCTTTAAATTCCCCTCCTTAGCAAATAAAAAACCGATGCGATATTACCTGCCGTCAACTCCGATGACCGCAGAACCGCTCTTTAAGTGCGCGGTGGATGCCGTGATGCGGAAGTTGCCCGAAGTTCCCGAAGGCGAATCCGCAACTATCATCAGCTTTCCGTTGTACGCGCGCATATAGTTGGACGAAAACGCCGTTAGATCTGCGGCGTCGCCATTGCAGAGCGCGCGCAACCTTCCGTTGCCCTCGACTTCCACAAAAACCATAGTGTTTGCGCGCGGGCAGAGATTGCCGTCTTTGTCCAATATTTGCAGCTCTACAAACGCCAAATCGTCGCGGTCGCAGAGAATTTTTTTCTTTTCGGGAATCAACTTTATCTGCGCGGGTTCCCCTGCGGTTTTCACGATTTTCTCCGCTGCCGGCTTGCCGTCGGCGCCGTACGCAACAACCTTTATTTCGCCTGGCTGATAGACGACATCGTTCCACATCAGGCGATAGCGGCTGAAAACGGTATCTTTAGATTTCTCCTTAACGCCCATGCTCTTGCCGTTTACAAAAAGCTCCGCCTTTGGATAGTTTGTATAGACAAACACGGGGACTTTTTGCCCTATCCTGTCTTCCCAATTCCAATGCGGCAAGACATGCAAAACTTTCTGTTTGTCGTTCCATCTGCTCTGGTAAAGATAGAACCTGTCCTTTTTAAGGCCGCCCAAATCGACTATTCCGAAATACGAACTTCTGGCGTAGCTGCCGTTTTGGTAGGGGAACGGCTCGCCCAAATAGTCGAATCCAGTCCATACAAATTCTCCAAGCACAAAAGGATTGTCGTCCTGGGCGGCAAACTCCTTGTCTGGCTGCTGGGACCACGGAGCGCACTCCATATCGTAGCTCGAAACTTGGGTATTGTGGTACCAAGGATTGTTCCATTCGCGCACTGGGAACATATATTCGCCGCGCGAACTCACAGTAGAGGCGGTTTCGCTGCCGTAAAAAATCATGTTCGGCTTTTGGTCGTAATACTTCTTATAGTCGAACGGCTTGTAGTTGAATCCCTGCAAATCGAGGGCGTCGGCAAAACCGTCGCGGATGGCGTCGCCGTGCCAGTTCATTCCGGATGTAACAGGGCGTGTAGAATCTAATGAGCGTACTATGCCAGCAAGCCATTTCGCGCGGCGCGCGCCTTCCGCCCCGCGCTGTTCGGGAACTTCGTTGCCTATGCTCCACATTACAACGCACGGATGGTTGCGGTCGCGCTTCACAAAAGCGGTTAAGTCTTTCTCTGCCCACTTGTCAAAGAGAGTATTGTACCCGTTGAGGCATTTTACAAACTTCCACTCGTCGAAAGCTTCGTCCATGACAAGCATTCCCATTTCGTCGCAAAGATCCAAAAGTTCGGGAGACGGCGGGTTGTGGGAAGTGCGGATAGCGTTGCAGCCCATTTCCTGAAGTATGCGTATCTGGCGTTTTGTGGCGCTTACATTTACAGCGGCACCCAAGGGGCCAAGGTCGTGGTGCATGCATACGCCTTTAAACTGGACGCGCTTGCCGTTGAGCTTGAAGCCGTCGTCGCGGTGGTAGGAAATAGTGCGGAACCCGAATCGCGTCGTATACGAGTCCAGTACCTTTCCGCCTCCGGAAATTTCCGTAACGGCGCGGTAGAGATTCGGAGAGTCCAAATCCCACAGCTTTGGATTTTTTACTTTTATCTTTTGGCTTATGGAAGCGCTGGAGCCTTCAAATTTTAATTCATCTTCGGCTGCGCCTACAACTTTGTCCTCGGCATCCAAAATCTTAGTCGAGACCGCAACGGTTTCATTTCCCTTGGCAAAATTGTTCAAGCTTACGTCAACCTTGCATACGCCTTCAGATTCGCCGATTTCCGGGGTCTGCACAAAAGTGCCGTTGTAGTCAACGTGTATCGGATTCTTTACAACCAACCTGACATTTCTAAAAAGCCCCGCCCCAGAATACCAGCGGGAAGAATTTTCAAGATTGTTCAGCCGCACAGCCAGCACGTTTCTCTGACCGAATTTCACCGCCGAAGTAACGTCTATGCAAAACGACGCGTACCCGTAGGGCCACTCCCCCATATATTTGCCGTTGAGATACACCTGCGCGCGGCTCATAGCGCCGTCGAATTCTACATATACCTTTTTGCCGTCTTGATTTGCGTCTATTTGAAGCTCCGTCCTATACCAGCCTACCCCGAAACACGGGAGCGCTCCAGTACGCCCGGTGCGCAAGCTCTGCGCTTTGTCTCCGTCTGCCAAAACCTGCACCATCTGGCGGTCTATATTCATATCGAACGGCTTGCCGATTGCCCAGTCGTGCGGAACCCTCACATTCTCCCAAGCAGAGTCGTCAAAAGACGGCAATGCGGCGCCGTCGGCGTCGCCGAAATGGAATTTCCATCCGTCGTCCAGAAGCGATACGTCGCGCTGAAAAGCAAGAACCGCCGAGACCATGGCGGCGTACAGTGTCAATATTGAAGCGTATTTTTTCATAAACATAAAATTCTATTTTTTTATTCTCCGCGAGCGAATTAGTTTCTCCAAGAATGGAATTTCAAAACCCAGATACGAAAGAGACCCCAAGAGCAGCATTGTAAAAAAAACCTCGTCCAGATTGCCGATTATCGGAATGTTGTCCGGAATTTCAAAAATTCCGCACGAAAAATTCAATACCCAAAACAGAGAAATGCATATCCCTATAATTGCAAATGCTGTTCCCATGCATGAACGGCCATTGTTTGCGCCATTTTCCGCGCGCGTGCAACATTCCCAGCCTGTCCCGTTTTCCCCGCGCGTGCAACGCCCGCGCTGGGAGTGTCCGCCGGAAGATTGGCAACATTCCGCTTTTACTATGTCTGTTTTTTTGTCTTTCAATTTGATAACGATTTGCGTCTGCCGTTTTCAATCAATATTTCCACCCCGAAAAAAAACGGCTCTATTAAAACGAAACGCAATTTAAACTATGCCGGAACAAAAGACAACCGCTTTTTTTAACAAGCCTAGTTTTCGGAAACCGATTTTACGTTTATTTCGTGCGTAATTTGCGCGGGTTTTTCAAGCTCCGAAGAATCGAAAATTATTCTGACGTTTTCGCCCGAATTTCCAGAAATTCCTATAAGCGGCAAAATTGCCGCGCGAACGGTTTGCTCCAGCCTTTTTCTGGCAAGCTCGCGGGCGTGCGAAACAACGTCTTCCTGGTTTCCGTACTCCTCAAGAATGCGCGGAAAATCATCGCGCATATATTTGTTGGCGGCAGCGTTTAGCTTGGGAATAAAACTCTTGGTTACGTCGTACTCGCTAATGTTAAATTTTACGGGGACGCTGAGAAGCGGAGCCGGGAAAAATACGCTTACATCCAGCTTTCCATCCGGAGCCATAGACAATCCAACACGCATTTTTTCAAGCGGGACGTAATATTCAAATATCGCTGTTGCGCGTACTTCAAGCAGGGCTGAAAACACCTTAAAATCTTCAAACTTTACAACCTTTCCGATCTCCCTACGGACTTCCGCGCACACGAGCTTGTCCACGCCCCCTGCTCCAGTAAATTTAAAATCGACGTAAACAGTAGCCTTAGGGTCGGCTTTTAGGCGCTCCGCGACAGTCGCTGCAATGCCCTTTGCCGTATCGAACGCGCACGAACTTAAATCTCCCACTGCAGAAACCACAGCATTCCCAGCAAACAGAATAAACGCAAGAATCAGGATTAAAGATATTATAAAACATCCGCACCCCCAACGCAAAATGCTAGGCTTTCCGGCATTGCCGTTTTTGTCAAAACATTCAGGCTTGTGATGACATCCGTTCGGACATGCGCCGCAGCCTCTGTCGGAGGATTCCTGCAATTCCACTAAAAATCCGTCCTCCGCTGCTCCACCGAGAGACATCTCCTGAATATCTCCCAAAGCCGATTCTCCGCGAGACGGCTCTTGGGATTCTGTTAAAGCAGGCTCTCCGCACAATAGCTCTTTTGAGTCTGCAGAAACTGATTCTTCGCGCGGCGGCTCCTGAGATTCTGCTAAAGCAGGCTCTCCGCGCGAGGCTTTTTGAATTTCCCCTTCGGGGGGGGCTTTACCGACGATTTCGCCAAGGCTGCCGGACGCTCCGCAACAACCGCCGGATTTGCCTTGCGGGCTGACTTTTTCGCCGCCCTTGAAACGCGATATTTTATCGTCGATGTCCGCCATTAAGTAAAATCCGTTATTCTTTTGCTTTGAAAAGAGCGGCGTTTACAATGCTCCAAATATGGATTATAAGCGCAATAGGCCATGTTACAATTAGCGCGTATAATACTACGGCGGTAATAAAAAATACCGCAGCCGCAATCAATCGCCCCTGAACCAATTGACCAAGCCCCGGAATAAAGAAACTCGCCAAAGCCGCAATAACATTGCCTGCAGAACCTTGTGCCATAATTGAAACCTCCATTATATAAGTTTAAAATGCGAATATTATATCCGCATAAGCATCTACTAATATTTTCGTTATTTTTACAATAAAATTACTCCAAAAGTTTATGCAAAGCGATTTTTTTCTTGCGATTGCGCCGCAATGTGATTCTCTAAAACTTCTATTAAAAACTGGAGAGGTGGCGGAGTGGCCGATCGCGCTGGTTTGCTAAACCGGTGTAGGGATTTAAACCCCTACCGTGAGTTCGAATCTCATCCTCTCCGTTTTTAATTTAAAGCCAACCGCAGACTCTGCGGCTGGCTTTTTTGTTTGGCTGCCGCCAAAACCACTGGTATTAGCGAAAGATTGGGTCAACACCAAAGGTTGTGGAATAGGTTGATTTTTTAGATTTGTCTTTCATAGTTTCACCCCGCATTCTACAAGTACTCTCAAGCGGTAATTTTCAAAGTTTCTGTATCCATAGGCTCTGCGT
>CALXLN010000030.1 GCA_944389215.1 uncultured Opitutales bacterium | reverse complement strand
AAGACTTTAATTACTCCTTGATATATTTAATATCTTGTATGAATTGAATGTCGCATGGGGCTTTGTAAAAAGTCCTCATCTTCTGCCGCCTTCTTCTTTCCCATTCTACGGCTTTTGGCGCAGAATGAAAAAGGTTGCGCAAATATGGAGCGCCTGGGATGGTTGGCAATGGATTATCCACTTTCATTGTTCGAGGGAAAGTTTTTCTAGACACGAATGTTAAAGACCTGCTAATGTTTTTTCATGGCGCCGTTAAAGAAGTTTCTTTTTTTCTTTTTTATATTCATTTCAAATTGCTCGGTGTTTGCCGTGCCGAAATTCGAGGATTTCAAACCCGACAGGCCCGAACTGTCGCTGCCGCTTCTCGACAGGAAAATGGTTATCGCCCACAATATTCCCTATATCCTTTACCATAAGGATGAAGGCGGCAGAAGCGATACAGTGCGCTTCCTGAATTTTTACGAATTCGACCCGTTTGGAAAAACGAAAAATATGGGCGGCGAAGTTCAAACTATAGCCTACGACATATATTTTAACGCCGACAAGGATATTGTCGAAGCCGCCGCGTTTCATCAAAAAGCCGCAGTTCTTGCGGGGATAGACGGGTTCCAATTTTATTATCCGGCGGGTAACGCGTCGTTTATGTCGCGCCTGAACAAATTCATCTCTGCGCATTTTAAAGCCGCCGAAAAATACAAAACGGGGATGAAGTTTTGCATTTGCATCTCGCATCCTCCCGCAAAAATGCCAGAAGACGAAAAGATAGAAGTTATAGCGCAAGCCATGCGCGATTTATACGTGTCTGTGGGTATAGACAATCCTTCTTGGCTGAAGACGCCCGACGGCAGATTCATACATTACATGTGGTCTGGGGATACCTTGCATACCGTTCAACCCGGAGAAACCGGCCCCAGAATGAAATATGTCGCCTACGCGTACGAGAAACTTGCCGAGCGTTCAGGAGCTCCTGCGGCGTTTATTCCAACCGGCAATACGGAAAGCGCGGAAACTATCCGCGAATGCCTGGAATGGTTTCCAGCCTATTGGGATTTTGCAGCAAATAAAAGGCGGCCGGAAAGCAGGGACACTTACAAGCGCATCTGCGGACAAAAAGGCCGCACATATACGCATACGGTCTATTGCGATTTTTATTGTTCCAAGGTATATCCGATAAATACGCAGCGGTTTAATATGTACCACAATCTCAAAGATGTAATACCGCTAAAAGCCTCCGATGTCCAGCGCGACATGCAGTATCTTGGCGTTGCGGAATTGTACTTTCGGCAGTTGTCCGAAATATCCAAGTACGATCCGCAAATAATAAACGTAACCACTTGGAACGACTATCCCGAAGGGCACCATATGGCTCCTGAAATAAACCACAATTTTGGTTTTTGGGTTTTGCTGAACCATTTTAAAAACATATGGCTTGGGACTCCCGAGAAGAACAACAGGCAGTGGATGGTGTTGGCGTATAAAAAATACCGGAGCGATTGCGTTCCGGAGCCCCATTTTGTGCGGTATTTGCAGATGCATCCGGATTTGGATTTGCTCGCAAAACCCGGGGACGACGACTTTATAGATTTGTTTGCATATTTTCGCAGGCCGGTATCGCTGTATATAAACGGCGAACGCGTTGGAAAGGCGGTTCCGCGGGAGGTATCGATGTTTAAGGTTCCCACAAAGCCAGGAATAGTTCGCGCTGAGGCGAAATACGGCGCGGAAACCGTTATGGAGTTGGAATCTCCCGAGCCCATAACCGATAAGCCGTTCCGCACCGACCGTCTCACGTATTGTTATTCCACGGAATTCGACCGCTACTACGACGCCCTGTTCGGCAAGGATGCTCCGCGCTATTATTTGCGCCAATACCGTACCGATTCCGACGGCGTTCCGTTTTGGAAAAAAGGCAGGTCGGTGGGAGTCCGACATCCTGGCGGGCGCGAGCCTTCCGAAGAGGAAATAAAATTTGCAAACGGTGGAAAATAATCTGGAGCTCCTTTGGGTTGAAATTGTTTCTATTTTGTCCGCCGCAGGCAATGCGGGAGCTTGCAGGCGCGGGGGGGGGAGTTTCATATAATTCTTGCTTGTAAAACTTGGGAGCAACGCTTAGCGGATGTGCCGGCAGGAGCGGTGGAAATTTATCCGCGGTTTTGTACCGCATAAAATTGTGTTTTTGGGGGAGCTGGGATGGGCTTTTAGTTCAGCCGTTTTCCTGCGTTCATTGCCGTTTTTCTTTCCGGCTGAGGACGGGGTCGGCCGCGCTGAATTTTCAAGCGCTTAAAGCTCCGCAAAAGAGCAGGTATTTTAGTATTTTTTACGGTGTGCGCGTTCTTTTACAGGCAATTGTAAAAGTTTTGCGTCTAAGTTTTGTTAGATAAAAATTTTTTTGGAGATATACTGCATAGCGCTTTTGCGGATGTTGTTTTTTATGCTTACTGGTTGCGAAACGGACGTTTCCGTCGGGGGTTAACGGACGCGTTTATGCAAAAAAACGTTTTGCCACGAACTCTGGATTAAATACAAACGCCATTGCATTAAGTGCATA
>CALXLN010000029.1 GCA_944389215.1 uncultured Opitutales bacterium | reverse complement strand
GTAACGCCGCCCACAAACGGCAGCATCATCACCGACACATTTCTGCACCCGCATATTTTAAACGCCGCAAAGTGCCCAATTTCGTGGGCGAGGATTGTTATGAATATAATTAGCGCAAATACAGCATTCCAAAAAATCGAACCCAATATTATAAATAACGCGCAACTTAAAACAAACACCAGCCAGCTAATAAGACGGCGGCTTCTATTTTGTTGAGGAATGTTTTCTAAAATGCGCGATGTTTCTTCAAAAAGGTATTTTTCTTCCATTTATGCATGTAAAATACATTAAAATCTAAGCACAAATGCGTCGCTTATGAGTTCGTTTATTTCTTTTTCTGTAAGCCATATGGGTTCGGGTGCAGGCCCTATTACCATGTATTCTTTTGTGGCCTTGTTATAGCCGCATATTATGGAGTCTATGTATGTGCTGGTTTTTTCTTTGAAATTTTTCTTTTCAAGCTTTCGCATTTGCTTGTTCCAATCGGCTGTGTTTTTTGCTTGGGCGCGCAATTTTGTGCGGTCGGTAAAATCGGTCTTATAAAACTTGTTTACCGCAAGCCAGCAGAATATCGGTATGCCGTCGTCGATTCGGGATGATATATTTGTTCCGCTTACCCTAATTTCCCGCAAGTTCATATTGTTGCGTCCCAAAAGTTTGTTGGCGCCCGCTATTATGTCCACGAGAAACGTTCCCCCGCTTCTGCTCCGGCGCTTGCCGGCAGTATTTGAGATGCTTTCCGAAATCTCCGAAAGGTCAGATTTCTCATCTATATATATAATGTAGGCTGCAAACCTCGGCAAAACTCCCCTGCCTGCAGGCGGCGTTTTCCCGACTGGAATATTGTTTATCACAACATCGTTTAAAGTTTGATCCACCGAAACGTTCGATTTAAATTTTTCTTTCAATTGCTTTTTTGCTTCCGTCGGAGTTATTGCGGCAAACAAGCTAGCGCACGCGGTTAATGCAAAAAAAATATAAAGCAGCTTTTTCATAAATTACACCTTTCGTCTTATTATTTTTGCAATATATTTTTTTTAGGCAAGCTAAAACGTTTTTTAACTTGCAATACCAATGGGTATTGTAAAAAACAAATTTATGAAGTTTACATTGAATTTATCCATATTGGCGATTTGTGCTCTTTTGTTCTCAGGATGTTCGGGGTACAATAGCGGTTCGGACAATACCGTAAAGCTGTTTAACGGCGAAAATCTTGACGGATGGTATACCTATATAAAAAGGCACGGGAAAAATTCCGACCCCAAAAAAGTATTTACCGTTTCCGACGGCATGATAAGAGTTTCCGGAGAGGAGTTCGGGTGCATAACTACGGAAAAAGAATATGAAAACTATAAGATTTCTCTCGAGTACAAGTGGGGAAACGATACCCACGGCGGGCGGAAATTTAAAGCGCGCGATAGCGGACTGCTAATCCATTCAGTTGGCAGGGACGGCGCTTTCGGCGGAGTGTGGATGGAATCTATCGAATGCAATATAGTCGAGGGCGGAACGGGAGATTTTTGGGTTGTCTGCCAATGGCCGGACCGCTATTTTATAACTGTGCCGTGCGCCGAAAAGCGCCACCCCGATGGGCGGTTGATTTTTGAAAAAGGCGGCACCGAGCAAACAATTTCTGTAAAATCAGTGAGCCGTTTGAAACGCGATCCAAACTGGATGGACGTGAAAGGGTTTAGGGGCGAAAACGACGACATAGAAAAACCTCTCGGAGAATGGAATAAAGTTGAATGTTACGCAAGGGGTGGGCGCATAGAAGTCTACGTCAACGGGCAGCTTGTGAATATAGCAACAAATTCATCTATTACCAAGGGCAAGATTCAGTTGCAGTCGGAAGGCGCGGAAATTTTTTACCGCAACATATATCTAACTAAATTGGACTGATTTTTTTGCGCGCCGCGTTGCGTTGCGCAAATGCAGGGATTTTTTCATTCGGAAAATAAAGCGCGCGCCCGCATTTAAAACGCCGTATTTTCATTTTTTATAAAACTATTTTAGCTTTTGTTTCCCTTCGCGTTCGGCGCGGATATTGGTCGATGCGAAATCTCATGCATGAGTAGCAATTCATGGCGTGCAAAGAGCTTTTGCATTCACTGTTGCAGGGGGAGTTTGGGCGTCTATGCCCACTAATATGAGAATATTGCTGCATTATTGCGCCGAAATGTCAGGAGCTGTTTCCGCACGAACGGCTTTTTTATTTTGCGGATTGATTTTGCTTTAAAACTTTAATGCGCACGGATAGTTTTTTTATATGAAGTTTATTATATTTGCGCTTATTTTATTTTTTGCGGTAAACGCCTCTTTTTCTGCCGACGCTGTCATATGTGCCGGGTTTAAATCTCCGGGAATCTCAATAAACGGGGATGTCGCCGTTATCGTCGAAAATGATTTGCAGGTCGATACCGCAAATGCCAAGCGCTCTTGGACGCGGGCTATATCAACGGAGAGGGGCATTTTAAAACCCGGGAAGTTTTATACATTTTTTGTGGATTTAAAACAGCCTGAAGTCGACGGGCAAAAGGCTCTATTTAACATAATAGTCCGAGACTTGACAACAATGGATCCTAAAAGCGATTTGCTGCACCGCGGGATAATTGCCTCTAAAAATTACGTTGAGTATAAGTTCCAGTTTTTTATTCCAGAAGGTCTCGAGAACCATTCTTTGCAGATTCATTTGCCAAAAAACTTTCGCGGCTCAATAAGGGCTTTTAAGCTCGTAGAAGGATACGGGGAAGATTTCATTGCTGCCGAAAAGAATTCTCCCGCCTATGGCGGGCCTTTGCCTGAACCCCCGAGCGGGGCTGAAGAGTTCGATGTCCTTTTGCCCGAAAGCGGCGGAACGGTTGTGGACGTTGCGGATTTCGGCCTCTCTGAAGATTCCGAAAACGTTGCGGAAATTTTGAATGCGGCGATAGAACACTGCAAAAAAATCGGCGCTGCCAAGCTTTCTGTCCCCAAAGGGAGGTATTACGTCAAGGATTTGCGGAGCGTAAACTTTTTAGACATGAAAAATTTCGAGTTCGACGGCAATGGTTCTACGTTCGTTTTTTTCAAACAAAAGCCGTTTGTGAATTTTGAAATTAAAAATTGCGAGCGCGTAAAGTTTTGCAATTTCAACTTCGATTGGGATTGGAAGAAAGACCCGCTAGGGAGCTTGCTTAAAGTTGTAGGGGTTGGGCGCGACGAAAACGGGCGCGAATACGTGGACTTTGAATTTTACCAATACAAAGATTTTCCGCGCAAAGACGTGCGAATAGCGGTTGTGTCGAGTTACGACCCCAAAACCA
Source organism: uncultured Opitutales bacterium (assembly GCA_944389215.1). Lineage (GTDB taxonomy): Bacteria > Verrucomicrobiota > Verrucomicrobiia > Opitutales > Intestinicryptomonadaceae > Merdousia. Next base: position 4,087 of record CALXLN010000029.1, on the reverse strand, counting down.
AGTCTGTCGGCGTGGAGGGCGGATTCGACAGGCAATTCGAGTTTTTTAAGGGCAAGAACAAGCCGGAGACCAAATGGCTAAACTCCAATACCCTGCGCGTGTTTTCTCAAAATCTATTCGCTTTCAAAGAGGGAATGCTGTTTAGAGCGCACCATTATTACTACGATATGGCGGGCATTAGAATGCGTTCTAACACCCATCTCACGCTGCAAAATATAAATATATTTTCTTGCGTGGGGCATGGATTGACCGTGTCGGGGACCCAGAAATATTGGCAGTTTGTAAACGTCAATATACGCCCGCCAAAAGGCGGCAAACGGCGCGTGATAACCTGCACCGCAGACCATTGCCACATTAGCTCGTCGTGCGGTTTTTTCAAGATGGTTGACTGCGAGTTCACGCGCGGGGGGGACGACTGCCTAAATATTCACGACGGCGCGGGATTTGCGCTTAAAACCGGAGCGCGGTCGTTGAAAGTCTTGAATATGGCGTACATTTACGACTATGTCAAAGGCGACGACATCGAATTGCGCCATGGCGATTACAGTCCAACTGGGGTCATTGCAAAGCTTGTGGATGTAAAATTGCTGGATAAGTCGAAACGAGAATACGAATTTGTTTTCGACCGCGACTTGCCCGAGCCCGCCAACGAGGGCTTTATATTGTTTAACAGGCGTTTCGACAGCCGAAACATCATTCTGCGCGGATGCTATTTCCACCATTGCAAGGCGCGCGGAATGCTTTTGTTGGGGCGCGACATACTTGTCGAGAACTGCCGTTTTGTCTCAACCGGAAAAGGCGCTATGAATATTGAGTCGGGATATACGTTTAATCTTTGGAGCGAGGGATACGGAGCATATAACATAATTGTGCGCAACTGCCTGTTCGACGCCGTAAATCCGCGCGGAATGCAGCATGACGGAAAGCCCCACGACATCTACATAGGCGTTTATATGAAAACCGATCCGTCCTATATGCGCACCGATTATCCGCTCTTTCACGACATTCTCATAGAAAACAACACTTTTAAAAATACGTACGGCCTTGCCGCCTTTATAAGTTCGGCAAAAAACGTGGTTGTAAAAGACAATGTTTTTGAAAACTCCATTCCGCGCGAAAAACCGTTGTATTACAGGTCTGCGTTCTGGGTGGCGCATGCAAGCGATATTTTTATTGTAAACAACGTATTTAAACCAAACGGATTAGCCCCGAACGCCGGCGTATTTTTTGATTCCGAAAGCGTTAAAAATTTGACCTTTAAAGGAAACTCCGTTGAATAATTTTAGTATATGAGTATTTGCAGATTGTCAAAATTGTTGGCGCCTTTTGTTTTTGCTGCGATTGCAGGTTCCGTTTTTGCGGACAAACAGGCGCAGGTTTTTGAGGCGGATATAATTGTCTACGGCGGAACTTCCGCCGCGGTAACCGCCGCAGTCCAGGCAAAGTCCGAGGGCAAGAGCGTTATAATGGTGTCTCCGGATATGCAGTTGGGGGCTATGACGAGCTCGGGCTTGGGGTTTACCGATTCCGGGAAGGCGTCGACCATAGGGGGGCTTTCAAGGGAATTTTATCATAGAGTTTGGAAAGCCTACCAAGATCCGAACGCATGGAATTGGCAGCCCCGCAGCAGCTGGAAGGGCTCCGGGCAGGGAACGAAAGCCATAAACGACAAAACAAAAACTATGTGGGTTTTCGAGCCGAAAGTGGCGGAAAAAATATACAACTGCTGGCTTGCCGAAAAAGGCGTAATAGTGCATAGAAACGAAAAATTGCTTAGAGACGGAGAGGATGGAGTCGAAAAATCCGGCGAAAAAATCGTGGCGATAAAGACTTTAAGCGGGAAAAAATATGTCGGCAAAATGTTCATCGACTGCACGTTTGAGGGCGATTTAATGGCTGCAGCAGGTTGCGAATACCACGTGGGGCGCGAGGCAAATTCCGTCTATGGCGAGGACTACAACGGGTTTCGCGCGACAAACAAGCATAATTACCATTTCTTTAAGTCAAATATCGATCCGTATAAAGTCGAGGGAGATTCTTCCAGCGGACTTTTAAAGTACATTTCTGGCGAAAAGCCCTTGGAGAACGGCGCAGGTGATAAAAAAGTTCAGGCTTATTGCTTCAGAATGTGCCTTACCGACAATCCGGCAAATATGATTCCCGTCCAAAAACCGGACAATTACAATCCTTCGGATTACGACCTTTGCGAACGCTATTACCGCGCGGAGAAATATCCGGCGCAGATGATTGTGTCATCCATGCCAAACCTAAAGACCGACTGCAACAACAAGAACGCTTTTAGCACCGACTTCATAGGGATGAATTACGATTATCCCGAGGCGTCCTACGACGAGCGCGAGAAAATAATAGAAGCCCATAAAAACTATCAGCTGGGCTTTTTATACTTCTTGCAGAACGACGACAGGCTTCCCAAGTGGCTGCGCTCTAAATGGAGCAAATTCGGCTTGGCAAAGGACGAATTTGAGGCCACGGGAGGATGGCCATTCAACCTCTACATCCGCGAGGCGCGCAGAATGGTAGGCGACTATATTATGACGCAGGCAGATTGCCAGCGCAAGCGCGCGACTCCAAATTCTATCGGAATGGGCTCTTATACCCTCGATTCGCACAACACCTCTCGCTATGTTACAAAAGACGGTTTTGTCCAGAACGAAGGCGATGTTGAGGTCGGACTTAAGAAGCCCTATATGATTGCTTACGGCTCGATAGTCCCAAAGAAGAAAGACTGTTCTAATTTGCTGGTGCCGGTGGCGTGTTCGGCGTCGCACATAGCGTACGGGTCTATTAGAATGGAGCCGGTCTTTATGATTTTAGGGCAGAGCGCCGCGACGGCGGCTTCCATAGCCATCGATTCCGATTCCTGCGTGCAGGATGTGGAATATAAAAAACTTTCGGGCAAACTTCGCGCCGACGGGCAGATTTTAAACGACAATGATAGAAAATAACTTTATGAAAAATAAGCTTACCACCATTGCAATATCGCTAATTACAGCTATTTTTTTGTGCTCATGCGCAAGTTTTAAAGAAAACAAAACTGAAAAGGTTTACAACGCCGACATAATAGTTTACGGAGGAACTTCCGCTGCCGTAACTGCTGCTGTGCAGGCTGACGCCGAGGGCAAAAGCGTAATAATTGTTTCTCCAGATTTGCAGCTTGGCGCAATGACAACTTCCGGATTGGGCTTCACTGACGCGGGAAAAGCCGGCAGCAACGGCGGGCTTTCAAGGGAATTCTACCATAGGATATGGAAGGCTTACCAGAATCCGAACGCATGGAATTGGCAGCCCCGCAAAGATTGGAAAGGATTCGGGCAGGGCACAAAGGCGATTGACGACAAGACAAAAACCATGTGGGTCTTTGAACCTAAAGTCGGCGAACAAGTTTATAATTGCTGGCTGTCCGAAAAGGGAATTTTAGTTCACCGCGGAGAATTTCTGGACCGCGAAAGCGGTGTGGAACTTGAAGGCGGGCGCATAGTTGGCATCAAAACTTTAAGCGGCAAGAAATACGTCGGAAAAATGTTTATAGACTGCACGTTTGAAGGCGACTTAATGGCGGCGGCAGGCTGCGACTACCACGTGGGGCGCGAGGCGAATTCCGTCTACAACGAAGAATGGAACGGTTTGCAAAAAGGCGTCTTGCACCACGACCACTTCTTTGAAAAAAAGATTGACCCGTATAGGGAAAAAGACAACCCGTCCAGCGGCTTGCTAAAATACATATCGCAGGAAAAACTCGACGCTCCCAACGGAACCGGAGACGAGAAAGTTCAGGCGTATTGCTTTAGAATGTGCCTCACAAAGAATCCGGCAAACCGCGTGTTCTTCTCCAAGCCCGACAATTACAACCCCGAAGACTACGAGCTTTTTGCGCGCTATTTTGAGGCTGTCGGCAGAACCAACTTTCTTTCTATCGGGCCCATGCCGAATATGAAGACCGACTGCAATAATTGCGGCGCTTTCAGCACCGATTTTATCGGAATGAACTACGAATATCCGGATGCATCCTACCAGAAGCGCGCCGAGATAATAAAAGCCCACAAAGACTATCAAATGGGTTGGCTCT